>NZ_VDFO01000013.1:0-57728 GCF_009600995.1 Companilactobacillus halodurans
ATTAAGCGTATCAATCTTCAAATTTTTTGGCTCCGAGCAAGCTCGTCAGCCAAATAAAAAACAGCTAGACCAATTATGATCTAACTGCTTATGTAAACTGCCATCAACTTAATTTGACGAACAGCCATTATTATTTCTTTTGTTTCTTAATAGTTTTGTTATCCAAATCAGTTCTAACGACCAAAACATCGCAAGCCGCTGTTCTAGTTACATATTCAGTAACTGATCCAATTAACAATCTTTCCATTGCATTAAGACCAGTGGCCCCAATCATAATCAAATCGACCCCTAATTTCTTAGGAAAGTCAGTAGCAATGATTGCTTTAGGAGCACCATATTCAATGCTGTAGTCAATTTCATCGAGACCATCGTCTTTAGCTGTTTTAACATAACTTTTAACTGTTTCTTTAGCTTTTTCAGTAATTTGTTCGACCATTGTTGAATCGAAACTAGAAACATTTTGGAAAGCTCTAGTATCAATAACGTGAACTAAGTGAATAGCGGCATTATTTCTTTTGGCAACTTCAACCGCTTTCTTGAATGCTAGTTCAGCTTCAAATGAACCATCGATTGGTACGAGAATGTTTTTATATTGTTGTAACATAAGTAATCACCCCGTTAATGTATTATTACTGCTTTTATATCTTTATTTTAGTTTATTTAGGAAAATAAATACAGTCATCAGTTAAGATTTAGCGAATATTTGCTAAATAAATTGAGAATCCGGCAGCAATCAAACTGCCTAAAAGAAGCGTGATAAAGTTCGTTTCCTTAGTCCCGACAAACATGATTACAATACCAAGTATCGCTACAAGCACCAGTAAACCAGCGGTAAATCGCATAACCTTTTTCAAAGTAAGATTTTCATCTGGTGAATAAATTAAGAATTTACCGCTGCTGTGTGACCAAAGCGTGTAAGCTAAGGCTAACAAAAATATTATAAACAATATCATTAAAATTTTAATTATCATAATTATTCCGACTCCGTTTTGAATTCTTTTTCCATTCTTGAATTTGCTGTATCCGTAAATTTAGGGCTTGTTCATATTTACCAGTATTATTTGGTTGATAATATTTTCGATTGACCAAGTTATTTGGTAAATATTGTTGGCTGACCCAAGAGTTAGGATAATCATGTGGATATTTATAACCAACGCCATGGCCGAGTTTCTTTGCGCCTGAGTAGTGAGCATCCTTGAGATCATCAGGGATTGAGTTTGCTTTACCATTTTTGACATCATCTAAAGCTGAATCGATAGCGTTCATACCGGAGTTTGACTTTGGACATAAGCATAAGTCGATTACAGCATCTGCTAGAGGGATGCGAGCTTCTGGGAGTCCCACCATTTGGGCGACTTGAGCAGCTTGAACGGCTCTTGCACATGCTTGAGGATTGGCTAAACCGACATCCTCATAAGCACAGACCATCAGTCGTCTAATGGCAGAAGTTAATTCACCAGCTTCTAAAAGGCGAGCTAAGTACAAGAGGGCAGCATCTGGGTCGCTGCCGCGAATCGATTTTTGAAATGCTGAAATGACATCATAATGACTGTCACCGTTTTTGTCAGCAGAAATGGCCTTTTTTTGAACCGACTCTTCAATCGACTTCAAATCAATGTGAATGACATCATCTGAATTTTTTTCAGTTGAAAGAACTGATAATTCCAGTCCATTTAAAATACTTCTGAGATCACCATTGGTTGAACTGACCAGGAGATCCAAAGCATTGTCGTCTAATTTGACGTTGTATTTGCCCAGTCCATTCTTATCGTCTTTTAAAGCACGTCTAACAGCTTTTTTAAGGTCATCACTGTTGAGTGGCTTCAATTCAAATATTTGGACTCTAGAACGAATAGCAGGGCTTATATTGATATATGGATTTTCAGTAGTTGCACCGATTAAAATAATTGAGCCACTTTCTAGGAGAGGCAATAGAAAATCCTGTTTGGTTTTATCAAGTCGATGGATTTCATCGAGCAATAAAACGACGGTACCACTCATTTTGGCTTCTTCAGCGACGATTTGAAGATCTTTTTTGCTATCAGTCGCAGCATTCAACATTCTGAATGCATACTTGGTACTTCCGGCAATCGCACTAGCAATACTAGTTTTACCGATCCCAGGAGGACCATAAAGTATCATTGAAGATAGCATTTTTGCTTCCACCATTCGACGAATTATTTTGTGAGGACCAACTAAATGCTGTTGACCGACAACTTCATCGATATTAGTAGGGCGCATTCGATATGCTAATGGTTTTTGCATAGTTCCTCCTATATAATTGATATGTATATTCTACAACAAAGGATTGAGAACATGTTTGATAAAAATGATTTTAAAGTTTTTGACGATATGACCCTTAAAGGACGCCTAGATTTAATTAAAACAAATTTAGATCCAAAATTCGAAATTTTCGGTTCCAATTTGCAAAAGCGACTTGAAGAAGAATATCAACAAGAGTTCTTTATGAAAATTGCTAAGCATCAACGACGGACTAAAAATCCACCTCCCGATACTTGGTTAGCCATTAATCAAGATAAGAAGGGTTATAAGAAGACGCCCCATTTAGAATTTGGTCTTTGGCCGGATCGATATTTCATAACATTCAGTTTATTGGCAGATATTCGCCAAAGGCCAAATTATTATCCGATTTTAAGAAAACCCCAGTCCCAAATCACCCAAGAAAATTGGCAAGTATCTAATAATCATACTGCTAGCGAGATGTTTAATGCTACAACTGATTTTGAAAAAGTCATTGCCAGATATGAAAAAGTTAAATCGAGTGATTTAGTAATTGGTTTTGAATTAAAAAAAGATGCCGAAATAGTTCAAAAGGGAAATTATGATCGATTGTTACAGGATAAGTTTCTCCAATTGAGCAAATATCTAGTCTGGTTCAATCAAGAAGTCGCCAAATAGGCGTCTTTTTTTGCGTAAAAAAAATACATCCACCAATAAGTGAATGTATTTTTGACAAATATTAAAGAACTTGGTTGTAGTATTCAACGATTAGAGATTCATCAATATTTGGTTCTAGTTCGTCACGTTCTGGGTTACGTACTAGTGAACCTGTCATTGTGTTTTCGTCGTAGTTAACAAAACCAGGACGACCAACAACGTTTTCAAGGTTATCTTTAACGATTGCAAGATCCTTTGACTTTTCACGAAGGCTGATCTTTTGACCAATTTGAACTTCGTATGAAGGGATATCAACACGTTTGCCATCAACTGTGATGTGACCGTGGTTTACAAGTTGACGAGCTTGTGGACGTGAACTTGCAAGACCTAAACGATAAACCATGTTATCCAATCTTGTTTCAAGAAGGATCATCAAGTTAATACCGTGGATACCATCCATTTTACCGGCACGGTTGAACAAGTTACGGAATTGACGTTCGTTAACATCATACATGAAACGTAACTTTTGCTTTTCAGTTAATTGTTGACCATATTCTGAAACCTTACGACGGCCACCGTTTGGTCCATGTTGACCAGGGGCATAGTTTCTACGGGCAATTTCCTTACCTGTACCTGAAAGTGAGATTCCTAAACGACGTGATAATTTCCAACGTGGTCCTGTATATCTAGACATAAATAAATTCCTCCAAAATGTTTGTCTGGAGTAAAATAATTAACCGGAGTTTAGCATTCGTGCAGTTATCGTTACAATTTTCACCTTGTGCAGCCACGGTTACTAATTGAACTAAATCGTCGAGAACTGTTGACGTTCTTGCCACTCCTTGCTGCATATTTTACACGAAGGCTAGTATACCGTGATTAATGTTCAATGTCAAAACTATTTTCATATACTGACTGTTAAATGATTCAATAGTTTAAAACTTTATTATGAAACGTCAATACTGATAATAAAGACAATAATATTTGGTATAATTTCTTAAAGATAAGACTGAATCGTCATTAGGGGTGTAAAAGTGTTTGCAATTATTATAGGAATAATTTTAGTTATCTTGATCCTTCTATGGTATATGTGGTTTTTGCAGAGAAAAAATGCATCAACTTTGAATGATTATAAGGATCGGACCGATGAATTAAAGAAAGCTCAATTAGATGATAAAATTGAGAAACTAGAGAAAATGAAATTGTCTGGTGCAAGTGATGTTCGATTCAAGCAATTGAAATCCGAATACCAAAAGCAAACTGATGACATTTTTTCCGATATCTTAACTCAGATCAGACGAGCTGAATATAAAAATACTGAATTCAAAGTTTTTGGTGCGGCTAGCGATTTAAAGAAGTTAAACACTGAAATGAATGACTTCGCAAGTAAAATCGGTGAGGTTTCACAAGGCTTTGAAAAGTTGTTGAATAGTAATGAATTGAATGCGACTCACAGTGAGCAGCTACAACAGCAATATCAAGAAATCCGTAAACAAGTCGTGACGCAATCATTTACTTATGGTCCAGCAACTGATCAATTAGAGAACGAATTGACTGAAGTAGCTAATTTGTTAGATCAAGAAAAAGAATTGACGACTAAAGGGGATCACATCGAAGCCAGTCAATGTCTTGATGAAGTTAAAATCAAATTAGGCTTGATCAATGATCAGTTAAAGGTGATTAAGCCTTTGTATCATGATTTGAATGAAGTCTTTCCAAGTCAAATTGATGAAATTAAGTCTGTCTATCAAAAATTGGATAAACAACATTACCAATTTAATGATGATATTGTGCAATTGCTTTCTGATGTTCAGCATGAAATTGATGAATCTAATGACAAATTAAAGGAATTAAATTTTGATGCCGTCAACACTAATAATGAAGATATTAAACAACGAATCGATAATTTATATGAAGTTTTGACACTTGAAATCGATAGCAAACAAGAAGTTCTAAAAAATCAAAAACCAGTTTTAGATTATATCAACCATGCGGTCTTCCAACATAATCGTTTGGATAACCGAATCCAAAAGCTGGAAGAATCATATATTTTAACTGATAATAATTTGAAGACATTTAGGGAAAATTTTGACACTTTAAAAGACGTTCGTCGCGAGTATGATGCTGATGTTCAAAATATGGCTGATAAAAAAGCAATTTATTCTGAAGTTAAGTCCAATTTCAAACAAATCGTTAAAAAGATGGATGAAATTGAGACCAGTGAGAAATCAATCAATGACGATTTGAATCAGATGATATCAAGTGAACAAATTGCTCGAAATAGTGTAGAAGAATATGCTAAACGTCTTGAAATGCAGAAGAAAATGATGGAACAGTTGAATCTGAAAGGATTGCCTGATGACTATCTAGACTACTTCTACATGGTCTACGATGAAATCAATAAGCTCTATGATGAATTAGATGCTGATAAGATTAATATGGAAGATATCAGCAAGCAAGTCATCGTGACTCAAGAAGATTTAGACAATTTAGTAGAAAAAACAACCAAATTGAAATATAATGTCCAATTGGCAGAAAAATTATTACAATATGCGAACCGCTATGCTAATAAGAATCCTGAATTTACCGACGAATTGATTCGTGCAAGAGCATTGTTTGATGATGATTACAATTATGATGAATCAGTTGAAGTGATTTCTAAAGCACTTGAAAATGTAGAAACAGGATCAGTTGATCGAATAAAAGAAACAATTAATTCATGATTCAGTAAAAATGTGTTAAGTTATAATAGATTAAAATTTAGGCCGTGAGGCCTTTTTATTTTGGTGAGGCAGAAATGATATATTTTGATAATAGTGCAACAACTAAGATTAATGATTCAGTTCTAAAAACTTACAACCTTGCTAGTACGGAATATTTCGGTAATCCTTCTAGTTTGCATAAGTTAGGATTGAAAGCATATGAACTACTAGAAACTTCTCGAAAACAGATTGCTAACTTGATGCATGTCAAACAAGACGAGATTGTCTTTACCAGTGGTGGTACCGAGGGGAACAACTGGGTCATCAAGGGCACAGCTTTTAAGAAGCGTGAATTCGGTAAACATATTATCACTACCGAAATTGAACATGCGTCGGTTCTAAATGTGATGCATCAACTTGAAGAATTAGGCTTTGAAGTAACCTATTTACCAGTTGATAAATCAGGACATATCAGTGCTGATGATTTGAAAAAAGCTATTCGTAAGGATACAATTCTAGTTTCAACAATGGCTGTTAATAATGAAATTGGAGCAGTTCAACCAATTCATGAAATTGCTGAAGTTTTAAAGGATTATCCAAGCATCAGTTATCATGTCGATGCAATTCAAGCTATCGGCAAAGGTCTAGAATCACAAATAATCGATCCTCGAGTCGATTTCTATACTTTCTCAGGTCATAAATTCCATGCACCTCGTGGTACTGGCTTTATTTATATGAAGGAAGGCAAACAATTAGAACCTTTGATGGCTGGTGGCGGTCAAGAATCTAATTTGCGTAGTGGAACCGAAAATACTCCTGGAATTGCAGCTATGGCTAAAGCTCTTCGTTTGTTGAAAGATGACGAAGCTGGTAAGGCTAAGAAGATGGAACAATTAAAGGATAAATTGATTAAGCATTTGCAGACTTTAGATAACGTTCACGTCTTTTCAAAAGTGGCAGATAATTTTGCTCCACACATTATTTGTTTTACGATTGATGGCGTTCGTGGTGAAACGATCGTTCACACATTTGAGGAACGTGATATTTATATTTCAACAACTAGCGCTTGTTCATCTAAAAAGGGTCTTGAAGCTGGAACATTAAAGGCAATGAATGTTCAAGAAAATATTGCGACAAGTGCAGTTCGTGTCAGTTTGGATGAAAGCAATACTGAAAAAGAAATGGACGAATTTATCAAAAATCTTGATGAAATCCATGACCATTTCCAAATTTTGAATTAGGAGAATTACATGGAATATACTGAAATTATGGTTCGTTATGGCGAACTATCAACAAAGGGGAAAAATCGTAAGAGCTTTATCGACCGCTTGCATGGCAATGTTGCTAAAGTTTTGAAAGATTATCCAGATTTAAGAATGAAGCCACATCGTGACCGTTTACATATTCAATTAAATGGTACCGATGCTAAGCCCGTTATGGAAAAGCTAAAGAATGTTTTCGGGATTCAAACTTTTTCATTAAGTGTTAAGGTTTCACGTGATTTTGAAGACGTTAAGAAAAAAGCAGTTGAAATGATGCATGAGGCTTATAAACCAGGCATGAGCTTCAAAGTGGGAACTAAACGTGCAGATCACACTTACGAATTAGATACTAATCAAATCAATTTACAACTTGGGGATGCAATTTGCGAAGAGTTCCCAGGAATTGATGTTGAAATGAAAAAACCTGATATTAAAATTTCTGTGGAAGTTAGACAAGATGGAATCTATCTATCATATCTAACTGTTAAAGGATCAGGTGGTTTGCCAGTTGGTACTGCCGGAAAAGCTATGTTGATGCTTTCAGGTGGAATCGATTCACCAGTTGCAGGTTATTTGGCAATGAAGCGTGGAGTGGATATTGAAATGGTTCACTTCTTTAGTCCTCCTTATACATCTGAACAAGCTTTGAATAAAGCCAAGGAATTAACCTCTAAATTGACTGCCTTTGGTGGCAATATCAGATTTATTGAAGTTCCTTTTGCTGAAATTCAAGAAACAATCAAAGCAGGAGTTCCTGAAGAATACTTGATGACGATTCAACGTCGTTTCATGTTGAGATTGACTGATTTGATTCGTGAAAAAGAAAATGGCTTGGCAATCTTTAATGGAGAAGCCGTTGGTCAAGTAGCTTCCCAAACACTAGAAAGCATGGCTGCAATCAACGATGTTACAACGACACCAATCTTGCGTCCAGTTGCAACAATGGATAAAACAGAAATCATTCGCTTGGCTGAAAAAATTGATACCTTCAATTTATCAATCCAACCATTTGAAGACTGTTGTACAGTCTTTGCGCCACCAGCACCAAAAACACGTCCAAGTATCGAAAAGACTAGAAAATTTGAAAGTTCACTCGATATTGATGGCTTGATTCAAAGAGCCATGGACGGAATTAAAATCACAACCATCGAACATGGCGACAAGTTCATGGAAAGTGACCAAGAAAACATCAGTAGTTTACTATAAAATCAATTGACGTTTTTTAATTTATGATTTATTATCAATCTATCAGCTTTGAAGAGGAGGGTTGATTAGTCAGGCTTACAGAGAAGACATGTTGTTGAGAATTGTCAAACCGAGCTAATTAATTGTTACCTGTGAGCTATCATGAGAAAAATGATCGGGCCACCGTTATCTGTTGTTTGAGTGAAGAGTCAATTGGCTCTTAATTTAGGTGGTACCGCGAAGTCTTCGTCCTATTTTTGGGATGAAGGCTTCTTTTTTTACAGTTTCTTAGTGGCGAAGCCACTTAGAAACTGTTATGGGGACGTCTTGGACGTCCGTATACCATGATTTTAAGAGAACGGAGAGTGGCCACCTAGACTTCGAGCATTTGCCTAACTTCACCAATTGCTTGTGTAACAAGTGATTCGTGAAGTGTAGCAAAGCACAGGAGTCTGCCACTCGCAGTTCGTTTTAGCTATAAAGCAGGAAAGAAAAATAACAAAAAGTTTTGAGAATAAGTTATTTAAACTCTTATTCGAAATTCAAAGTAACACCCTAATCTTTAACACAATAAGCACTATTAAATCTGGAGGAAAAACACATGAGAGAAATCGACATGGATACTAAATATAATCCCAAAGAAGTCGAAAATGGCCGTTACCAAACTTGGTTAGACGACGATGACTTCAAACCATCGGGCGACAAGAAAGCAAAACCTTATTCAATCGTTATCCCACCACCAAATGTCACAGGTAAGTTGCACTTGGGTCACGCTTGGGACACTACGATTCAAGATACTTTGATTCGTTATAAGAGAATGCAGGGCTTTGATACGCTTTACCTTCCAGGTATGGATCACGCCGGAATTGCTACTCAAGCTAAAGTTGAAGCCAAACTACGCGAACAAGGCATCAGCCGTTATGATCTTGGCCGTGAAAAGTTCGTCGATGAAGTTTGGAAATGGAAAGATGAATTTGCTTCTATCATCAAATCGCAATGGGGTAAATTAGGTTTATCACTTGATTACTCACGTGAGCGTTTCACCCTCGATGAAGGATTGTCAAAGGCAGTTAGAAAAGTTTTCGTTAAACTATACAATGAGGGCTTGATCTATCGTGGCGAATATATCATCAACTGGGATCCACAACTACAAACAGCTTTGTCAGATATTGAAGTTATCCACAAGGATGACCAAGGTGCTTTCTACCATGTCAAATATCCATATGCTGATGGTTCAGGATATATCGAAATTGCTACGACTCGTCCAGAAACTATGTTTGGTGATGTTGCCGTAGCCGTTGCTCCCGATGATGAACGCTACAAGGATATTGTTGGTAAGGAAGTTATCGTACCTCTAGTAAACCGCAAGATTCCTATTATTACTGACCACTATGTTGATAAAGAATTTGGAACTGGTATGGTTAAAATTACTCCAGCTCATGATCCTAACGACTTTGCTGTCGGTAATCGTCATGATTTGAAGAGAATCAATACCATGAATCCTGATGGAAAAATGAACGAAAATGCTGGCAAGTATAATGGCATGGACCGTTTCGATGCTCGTAAGGCCATGGTCAAAGACTTGCAAGATAACGGCGATATGATAAATATCGAACCATATGTTCACAGCGTTGGACACTCCGAACGTTCCGGCGTTCAAGTTGAACCAAGGCTTTCTACACAATGGTTCGTGAAGATGAAGCCATTAGCAGAAATGGCTTTGAAGAATCAAAAGACTGATAATAAAGTAAACTTCGTTCCTGATCGTTTTGAAGATACCTTTACACGATGGATGGAAAATGTTCATGATTGGGTAATTTCTCGTCAATTATGGTGGGGTCACCAAATTCCAGCTTGGTATAACAAGAAGACTGGTGAAACTTATGTTGGTGAAGAAGCACCAAAGGATATCGAAAACTGGGATCAAGAGTCAGATGTTTTGGATACATGGTTCTCAAGTGCTCTTTGGCCATTTTCAACTATGGGCTGGCCTGATACTGATGCTGATGACTTTAAACGTTATTTCCCAACTAATACCTTAGTTACTGGCTATGATATTATTTTCTTCTGGGTTTCAAGAATGATTTTCCAAAGTTTGAAGTTCACTGGTAAGAAACCATTTGATCACGTTGTTATTCACGGACTTATTCGTGATGAGCAAGGTCGTAAGATGAGCAAGTCATTGGGTAACGGAATTGATCCAATGGATGTTATCAAAAAGTACGGTGCTGATGCTTTACGTTGGTTCTTGATGAATGGATCAACTCCAGGACAAGATACTAGATTTAGTTATGACAAGATGGATTCAGCTTGGAACTTCATCAATAAAATTTGGAATGCTTCGCGTTACGTTATTATGAATCTCGACGATGACACTCCTGCAATGGATGATCTTTCAGCTGTTACAACATACGATTTGTCTGATAAGTGGATTTTAGCCAAATTGAATCATACTATTAAAGAAATTACACGTTTAATGGATAATTTTGAATTTGGTGAAGTTGGAAGAACGCTTTATAACTTTATCTGGAATGACTTCTGTGATTGGTATATTGAAATGAGTAAGGCAACTCTTACAGGGGATGACGAAGCTGCTAAGAAGCAAAAGAAGATGCTTTTGACTTATGTACTTGATCAAACGTTGCGCTTAATGCACCCAATCATGCCATTTGTAACTGAAAAGATTTGGTTGACGATGCCTCATAATGGAAATACCATCATGCATGCTAAGTATCCAGAATATCAAGAATCACTTGATAATGATGATGCAATGAGTCAAATGGATGTCTTGATTGAATTGATCAAGTCACTTAGAAAGATTCGTTTGGAAGTCAATGCACCAATGTCTAAAGCTGTTGATATTATGATTAAGCCTCAAGATGATAAAGTTAAAGCTGTTATTTTGAATAATAAGGAATATATCGACCGTTTCATGCATCCAAAGGATTTGCAAGTGGCAACTGACTTAACGGCACCTGCTTTAGCTATGACATCAGTAACTAATTCAGCTGAGTTGTACGTTCCATTAGCCGAACTAATTGATATTGATGAAGAAATTTCTCGCCAAAATGAAGAAATCGCAAAATTGGATAAAGAAATCACGCGTTTAGATAAGAAATTATCAAATGAAAACTTTGTTAAAAAAGCTCCTGAAAAGGTTGTTAACGAGCAGAAAGAAAAATTAGCTGATTATCAATCACGTCAAGAAAAAGTTCAACAAAGAATTCAACAATTAAAGAACAACAAGTAAATTTGAGTATATAATGATAAGGGTTGGCAAACGTCAGCCCTTTTTGTTTAATAAAAATTGGAGCGTTAAATTTGTTAGAAGATTATCAAGCAGCAATTAAATATATTCATTCGTTGCCAAAATTTCATCGGACTAATAATTTGGACAATATCAAACAAGCGTTGCATCGTTTGGGTGATCCACAAAATAGTTATGAGACGATTCATATTACTGGAACGAATGGTAAAGGAACTACTACTAATTTTTTGGCTAATTTATTGGAGAGCACTGGACAACGTGTTGGAATGTTCACTTCTCCGTTTATAAAAGAATTTAATGAAAGAATTCAAATTAATCATAAATATATTTCTAATGCTGATTTAGTGGATGAGGTCAACCTTATCAAGGAAAAAGTTGGCGATATTCCTCTTGCAGAATTTGAATTTGTAACCATTTTGGGTTATTTTTATTTCCGTGGACGTGTCGATGTTGCTGTAATTGAAGCTGGAATCGGAGCTAAGCATGATAAAACAAATGTGATTGTACCGACTGTTTCAGTTATTACATCAATTGATTTGGATCACGAAAAGTTGATTGGACCGACGATTCAAGATATTGCCAGGGAAAAAGCTGGTATTATTAAAGAAAAAAAGCCTATAGTAACTGGTGATTTGCACAGTAGCGTTTCTAATATTGTCGAAAAAGCAGCTCAACAAAAAGAAAGTCAACTCTTTAGACTAGGAACTGATTTTTTGGTTAAAGATTTTAAAACAAATAACTTTGAATTGAGCTTTACTTATTCCGATAGTGAAATTACTATAACTGATATTCTTTGTCAGGGGTTTGAAAAAACTACAGCAATGAATGCAAGTATTGCTATTAAGGCTTATGAACTTTATCAAAAAGCCCATCACCAAGAAGTTTTGTCACAATCCGTGAAACAAGGATTGGATAGTCATAAACTTCCTGGAAGGGCACAAATTGTACAAAAAAATCCATTGATTTTAATGGATGGTGCACATAATATTTCAGCAATTTACAATTTAATTAATTCTTTATCAAAAACTTATGAAAATAAGGATATAATTGTTTTGTATGCTGGAATGAAAGATAAAGATCGTCATGAGATTCTTGAAGAATTGGCCCCAAAAGCAAAACAGATTTATATTACAAAACTTAATATGATGCGTTCTGCTACGGCAAGCGATTATAACTTGTCTGAGTATAAAAACGTTTCTTTTATTGAAAATTATCATAAGCAATTACAGAAAATTATTAACGATTTAACTGCAGATCAGATTCTTTTGATTACTGGTTCGTTTTATTTGGTTTCAGAATTAGAAAACTACTTTTCGTAATTTCATATATGATGATAAATTTAAGAGAAAAAATAATAGCGTATGGTGTCAGCACCTTAAAAAATGAAGAATTACTAGCCGTAATCATCGGCAGCGGAACAAAAGAATTTCCAGTATCTGATTTGGCCAAGACGATTATTTGCAATTCTGAAAGTTTAAATTTGAGTTTAGAGCAATTAATGTCGTTTAATGGTATAGGAGTGGCGCAAGCTTGTAAAATTTTAGCCGCTATCGAATTAGGAACTAGGAAAATTCAGTCTGATACGTTGTCAGAAAAAGTTGTTTCTGTTGATGATATTGGTCGGCATCTAATAAATAAAATTGGAAGTGCACCACAGGAAAAATTGATAGCCATTTATTTGAATAATAGCTATCACATAATTGACGAAAGAGTTATTTTTATTGGCACAGTTGATCAAGCCACCGTGCATCCACGAGATATTTTAAGAGAAGCTATCAAGATTTCAGCAACACAGATTGTGATTGCTCATAACCATCCTAATGGTTCGTTGATGTTTTCGAAAAATGATCAAGAGTTCACTTTGAGATTGAAAAAGTGTTGCCATTTAATAGGAATAAATTTATTAGATCATTTAATTATTACCAAAAAAACTTATTCTCGGATGAAGAGCTTAAATTTAATTTAGGATATGATTTTGTCCTACTTTAAATCGGCGTTTTCTATGATATAATTTTGTTTAGCGTAAAATGTGGTGTGTACTTAAAGGAGAGAAATAAATTGTTTGGTATTGGATCAAAAAAGCTCGGTATAGACTTGGGAACAGCAAATACTTTAGTTTATGCTGAAGGCAAAGGTATAGTTTTAAATGAACCCTCAGTTGTTGCAAAGAACAACAACACTGGAGAAATAGTTGCAGTCGGTTCAGATGCACGTGAAATGATAGGTCGTACACCGGGTAGTATTTCTGCAATTCGTCCAATGCGTGACGGTGTTATTGCTGACTACGATACGACAGCTGCAATGATGAAATATTTCATTGAAAAATCAGCTAATAATTCAAAACCTTCAGTAATGGTCTGTGTACCAAGCGGCGTTACTGAAGTTGAAAAGAGAGCCGTTATTGAAGCTACTCAACACGCTGGTGCTAGAGAAGCTTATGTAATTGAAGAACCATTTGCCGCAGCTATTGGTGCCGGACTTCCAGTTATGGATCCAACAGGTAACATGGTTGTTGATATTGGTGGTGGAACGACTGATGTTGCAACAATTTCCTTGGGTGGTATTGTTTCATCACGTTCAATTAGAATTGCTGGAGATAAGTTTGATGATTCTATTTCTGCATATATCAAATCAAACTTCAATCTACAAATCGGTGAAAGAACCGCTGAAGATGTAAAAATTCAAGTTGGTTCGGCTTCCATTGAAAAAGCAAAAGAAATTGACCCTATGCAAATTCGTGGTAGAGATTTAGTTACTGGTTTACCAAAGACGGTTCAGTTAACTGGTGAAGATATTGCTACTGCTATTCACGAGAATGTTGAAGAAATAATTGAAACTATTAAGGAAACTCTTGAAGAAACATCTCCAGAAATTGCTGCCGATGTTATCGATCATGGAATTGTCCTTACTGGTGGCGGTGCTTTGTTGCACCATTTACCAGAAGTTATTTCTGAAGCAACTGGCGTTCCCGTATTCATTGCTCAAGACCCATTAGATTGTGTGGCCATCGGTACTGGAGAATCACTTAAAAATATCGATGTAATGCGTCGCCAAAAATAAGCGGGTTAATCCCGTTTTTTTTATTTGATCTACTAGGAGGAAGCAATGAAAAGATTTTTTTCAAATAAAAAATTAATTATTTTAATGATACTCATTATTGTGACTTTTGGTCTTTTGGCGCTTACTGTTAACATTCGTAATAAAAAAAATACGCCACCTGTAGTCCAACAAGTTGGTAATGATGTCGTCAGTTTAGTTGGAGGTGTATTTGCGTACCCAACTAATGCTGTAAAAAATGCTACCTCAGAATTTTCTGATTTGTATAATACGTATTCCGAAAACAAGCGTCTTAAAGCCAAAATCGGTGAATTAGCACAGAATCAGGCTAAATTAGGAGTAGTTCAAGATGAGAATAAGAAATTAAAGCAAGAATTGAAGTTGAATAGTACTTTGACAGACTATTCAACTATCAATGCTTCAGTCTTATCTCGTTCTCCAAGCAGTTGGCAAAATTATTTAACGATTAACCGTGGCCAAACTAGTGGCATTAAAAAGAATATGCCCGTTATGTCAGGTAAAGGTTTGATTGGACGAATCATTGAAGTTGATAAGGTAAGTTCAAAAGTTGAATTGATTTCAACTGATAATGAATTAAATGATAAGTTTGCTGCAGAAATTTCTGGAAGCAATGGTAAGGCCGTTACTGGAGTTGTCAGTCGTTATGACAGTTCGACTGGTGATCTGGTAATGGAGAATGTAAATTCAACTAAGAATATTAAAAAAGGCCAAAGCGTCATCACTTCAGGTTTAGGTGGGTTAACTCCACGTGGGCTCTACATTGGTAAAGTTTATGGAATCAAGAAGGATAATTATGGTATGACGAACTCTGTTTACATCACACCAGCTGCTGAATTACGTAACTTTACTGTTGTTACAGTCATTAAATCATCTGTTAGTGGTGAAAAGTAATGAATATAAAAAATCGCAAAATCTTTGGTCAAGTATTATTCATTTTGATTGCATTTTACCTTGATGGTTTAATGAAATGGGCCTTTTTGAATAATATGAACCATGTGACAGTTAACGTTTTGCCACAATTAATGTTGATGGTAATCATTATGTTGACAATGAGAATTGATAATCGTCGGCAATTGTTGACTTATGGAATTATTTTTGGTTTGATCTATGATTCGTATTATTATGGAATCATTGGATTATATACTGTCTTGTTACCATTGATAATGGTTGGAATTGACCATTTCAAATTTCTATTGATTAAAAATAATATGGGATATGACTTATCAATCTACTTTTTGTCGTTGACATTTTTACAATCAGGGATTTACCTTTTGGAAAGTTTGTTGCAACAAACAAGTACGAGTGTGTTTGATTTCATCACTTATACGCTTGGGCCAACATTGTTATGGAATGTAGTGGTTTTCTTTATTCTGTACGTTCCATTGAACAATTTATCTCAGTGGTTGATGAAATATCGGAGGGATAGTAAATGAATGACATCATTTTAAAGGGTGATAAAAATGGCTTTTCAGTAATTATTGATGCAAAAGCTAATTATATTGATGCGTTTAAGGAACTCAAAGAGCTAATTACGCAACAAAATATAAAATCAACTGAAGATGATGATGTCATTAAATTTACGATTAAGACTGGCAATCGATTACTCGATGAGAAGCAAAAGGGTGAAATTAGAGAGTTCTTTGATAAATTTCCACAGTTAGAATTGAACGATATTGAATCAGATGTCGAATCAAAGACAGTCGTAAAAGAAATCCTTGATAAAAACAAAGTGAATGTTGAATCAGGAATTGTTAGAAGCGGTCAAAAATTAACTTACCAAGGTGATTTAATATTTTTAGGAACTTTGCATCGGGATGCACAAATTTGTGCATCTGGTTCAATTTATGTTTTGGGCGAGGTCAATGGTATCGTTCAAGCGGGATTTCCTGATAATACTAACGCTTATATTTTTGGCAATTTAAAGAATGTCGATCAATTACGGATTGCCGATGTAGTTGAAATTGTGACCGACGATAATCAAGATCAATTTCAAAATAGTCGCTTTGCTTATATTGATGATTTGCACTCAATTAATGTTGATGAGTTAACGAACTATAAAAATCGCTTAAATGATTTAGGAAAAAGGACAGGTTAGCTATGGGAATATCGATAGTCGTAACTTCAGGAAAAGGTGGAGTTGGTAAAACTACTACTACTGCTAATGTTAGTACTGTCTTAGCAAGTCTTGGTAAAAAGGTTTGTATGGTCGATTTAGATATTGGCTTAAGAAATCTGGATGCTGTTATGGGACTAACTAATCGAATCGTTTATGATATTGTGGATGTTGCGCAACATCG
Source organism: Companilactobacillus halodurans (assembly GCF_009600995.1). NCBI lineage: Bacteria > Bacillati > Bacillota > Bacilli > Lactobacillales > Lactobacillaceae > Companilactobacillus > Companilactobacillus halodurans. The sequence goes on from NZ_VDFO01000013.1 coordinate 16,691, forward strand.
AGTAGTTGTTTCACAGGCACTAGTCCGTGATCCAAGGTTTGAAGACAATTTATATTTGCTAGCTGCTTCACAGTTTGCTGATAAATATGTTTTGGATAAAGAATCAGTGGGTTCAATTATCAATGAATTAAAGCAACGTTTTGATTTTGTTATGATTGATTGTCCAGCTGGAATTGAATATGGTTTTCAAAATGCCGTTTCTATCGCAGATGGTGCATTGGTCGTAACGAATCCTGAAGTTGCTTCAGTTAGCGATGCTGATCGAGTGGTAGGTATTTTAGAGAGTATGAAAATGCCGATTACGCCGCATTTGATTATTAATCGAATTCGTAAGAACATGATTAATGATGGAACCTCAATGAGGATTGACGATATTGTTAATCATTTGGGAATTCCGCTTTTAGGAATCGTAATTGATGAAGATAAAGTGATTTCCGCTTCAAATGCCGGTCAAACAGTTGTGTTTGATAAAGAAAGCGATGCTGGTCACAGTTACCGAAATATTGCTCGTCGCATGCTGGGTGAACAGATTCCACTTGATTTATCTACTCATACAAAAAAAGTTGGTTTTTGGGGTAGAGTGTTTGGAAGAAAGTAAGCACTATGGTACAATCTTTTTGTAATTAAATAAGTCAACACAGGGGGAGCCTTCTGGCTGAGAGTGAACTAAGTTCAGACCCTTTAAACCTGTTATGTTAATGCATGCGTAGGGATAGTGTTGTTCAAGCGAATGCTCGAACTCTCTTGTGATGACTAAATCAGAAGGGAGTTCTTTTTTTGACTAATGTAGGAAATAGAAACAACTTGATTGTTTTGACCGAGGGAGCCATAATCACTGCTTTGGCCATGGTCTTGTCATTTATACCACATTCTACTGGTGTTTCATCAATAGAGTTCGTTTATGGGCTGATTCCCATGGCAATCTTCGCTCTAAGAAGAGGTGTAGGTGCTGGTTTAACAGCTGGTTTAGTATGGGGAATCTTGGATCTTTTGTTGAGAGGTTTTAGTACCGGTGGATTTTTGAATCCATTGCAAGGATTTGTTGAGTATCCTTTAGCATTTGGCGTGGTCGGCTTGATTGGTCTAGGTAGCGGTCAAGTGAAACGAGCACTTGAACAAGGGAAAAATGCCGTTGGTTTAATAATTTTTTATTCTGCTATTGGTTTTTTCGCTAAATATTTCTTCCACTTCATTGCTGGTGTCGTTTATTGGGGATCATATGCACCAAAGTCAATGAACCCATGGATCTATTCGTTAGTAATTAACGGTGGTAGCTTTATTGCTAATATGATAATGCTGATTGTCTTATCATTCTTGCTGAGCCGAATCTTCAAGCGATTGATTCTAGTAAATAATTAGTTTTTTATGAAAAGAGTTATTGAATTTTTCAATTAAAGTAAAGTGCTTAATAACTGTTAGATTTCTTGTCAAACAGTTATTAAGCACTTTTTTTATGGTCGAATATAAAACCCGAGTCGTCGGTTAGTACCTTCAAAGTGAAATTAATACCAGTCTTCTTTCACTCATTTAAAACAGAATGTCTTAATGGATTCCCACAAAGATATGGAAGAATTTAAAGAAAATTCAAGGGAAAACAAAAGGCATGGCTCTCTGCGAATACAGAGAGCCATGCCTTAACAGTTTAAAAGTATTCAATTTTGTCTAACTTTTGTGTTTTTATTTAGATAAAGCTCGTTACTGCGGTGAGAGCTACACCAACAAGGGTAACGATAATCATTAACCAAACGAAACCTTGTGTAATTTTAGTTAATGTGCTTTTAGGCTTTTTATCATTCAAAACTTTCACCACCTAATTCATATATATAACAAAATATTACTTCACAAGTCTAATTTATGCAATATTTGAAACCGATTAATCTAAAATTTATTAAAATCCACCACCTCTAGAACCACACAATTAGTAACTGCTTTCACATTTATTAGAAGTTTGTTAAATATCGTGTGGTTAAAAGTGGGGATTTGTGGTAAATTAGGAAGTGTTAAGGAATCGAGGTGGGCTAACCATGTTCATGGGTGAATTTCATCATACGCTTGATAACAAAGGTAGAATGATTATTCCTGCCAAATTTAGAAAGTTGCTTGGTGAAAGTTTTGTTGTCACACGTGGCATGGATGGTTGCCTATTTGGGTATCCGCTCGAACAATGGAACAAGTTAGAGGCACAGCTTGATAAATTGCCTTTGACAAAAAAAGATGCAAGAGCGTTCACTCGATTCTTTTACTCAGCTGCTGCAGAAGTAGAATTTGATAAACAGGGAAGGATTAATCTTTCAACGCCGTTAATAAATTTTGCTAAATTAGATAAGAATTGTGTAGTAGTAGGCGTATCCGACCGAATTGAGATTTGGGATGAGGAACGTTGGAATAAATTTAGCCAAGAGGCTGAAGATAATTTTGAAGAAATATCGGAGAAAATGACAGACTTTGACTTCTAATGTATATAAACATAAAACAGTACTTTTAAAAGAAACCATTGATGAAGTAAATCCCCACGATAATGGCATCTACGTTGATGCAACTTTCGGAAGAGGTGGACACAGCAAAGAATTGCTGAGTCGAGTTCACCACAGTCATCTTTATGTTTTTGATCGTGATGAGGCTGCTATTGAGGTCGGTGAAAGTATTCAAAATAATGCTGATATAATTGGCGATAATTCGCTTACTTTAATTCGTGATAATTTTGAGAATATGCAGGCACGTTTAAATGAACTTGGAGTAGAGAAGGTTGATGGAATCGTTTATGATTTGGGAGTTTCTTCTCCCCAATTTGATGATGCTGTCAGAGGCTTTAGCTATAAGAAACAAGCTCGTCTTGATATGAGGATGGATCAAAGACAAGATCTCGATGCTGAAAAAATTGTTAATGATTGGTCGTACAATGAATTAGTAAGTATTTTTTATAAGTATAGTGATGAAAAATTTGCTAAACAAATTGCTCGTGCAATTGAACGCATCAGAGAAGACCATCGTATTACTTCGACATTGGAATTAGCAGATATTATTAAAAATGCTATTCCAGCTGCTGCTAGAAGAACTGGTGGTCATCCAGCAAAACGAGTATTTCAAGCAATCAGAATTGCAGTTAATGATGAATTGGGTTCTTTAGAAAGATCCCTTGAACAGGCAATTGATTTGCTTGCTCCACATGGCAGAATAAGCGTTATAACTTTTCAATCCAAAGAAGACCGAATTGTCAAACATATTTTTAAAGATAATTCACATGTTGATGTACCAAGAGGGCTACCGGTTATTCCTGATAATTTAAAACCGATTTTAAAACAGGTCACTAGAAAGCCTATTTTACCTAATCCGGAAGAATTGACTGAAAATAATCGAGCTCATAGTGCAAAGTTGCGTGTTGTTGAAAAGATATAATGGAGAATTATAAATATGAGAGAAGAAAATACTGCTAGAAATTTACAAGACTATCAAGTTGCACAAGAACCAGAAGTTCAGGTTCAAGCGACACCCAAAAAACATAGTGTTTCTCTGTCGAAGTTTGAGGCTTTCTCAATTGTAGGTCTCGCTCTTTTAACGTTGGCGCTGATGGTGACTTTAGTAAGTATGAAAGTTTCTATGACTTCTTCTCAAAATAAGTTAGATAGTCTAACGACACAAATTTCAAAAACTAATACAAGTAACGTTAATTTAAGACAAGAAATTTCTGAGTTGACCAGTTTTGATCGTTTTTCTTCTTTTGCGAAGAAACATAATTTAAAAATGAGTGACAACAATGTAAGGAATATTTCAAAATGAGTAAGTTCAGAAAATTATTTAAAAATAAGGCAAGACGCAATCATTATATTGTTGGTATGGTAATTTTGATTGCGACTGCCTTTTCTTTTATCCTTTTTATTCAAAAGTTCGCCTATATTTCTGTTGGGAAACAGTATGATGGCGTTAATTTAGTACAAAGAACCAAACAAAAGTATGAGCACGTTAAGCAAGTTAATGCAAAACGTGGTGATATCCTAGATTCTGATGGCAATATGATTGCTGGAGATTCCACAATTTATAATATTTATGCAATCGTTTCTCATAAATCTAAAACTAGTTCTGGTAAAGCTGATTATGTGACCAATAAAGATAAAACGGCCAGAGTTTTAAGCAAATATTTACCGTTATCTGAAAAGCAAATCCGTAAATACCTAACTCCCAAAAACAAGAAACAGTATCAAGTAGAGTTTGGTCAAGCGGGACGAGGCCTTTCAATTGAAATAAAACGGAAGATCAATGCTAAGAATCTTCCCGGAATTCATTTTGAAGAATTACCTTCACGTGCTTATCCAAATGGTGTTTTTGCAACTAACTTAGTTGGAATAACGAAAGCCGATAATGATAATGACAAAACTAGCAATATTAGTGGCGTTATGGGTATTGAAAAATACTTCAATAAAATTTTGGCTGGCCATAACGGTAAAAAAGTTACCAAAGTGGATAGCAGCGGCAATGAATTGCCAAATTCACAGGTTGTTGAGAAGAACTCGGCTGATGGATCAAATGTTTATCTGACCTTGAACAGTCGAATTCAGCAGTATTCAGAGATTTTGGCTCAAAACGTTCAAGAGAAATATGAGCCTAAAGGGCTGCAAATTTTAGTTATGAATGCTAAAACAGGTGCGATTGAAGCGGCGACACAAAGACCGACATTTAATCCTACAACCGGAAAGGGCCTAAGCGATAGTTGGCGCGATACTTTAGTTGAAGATCAGTTTGAACCCGGTTCCGTTATGAAAATTTTGACTTTATCCGCATCTATTGATTCTGGCAATTACAATCCTGATCAATTGTACAAATCGGGAACGGTTGAAGTTGGCGGACGAACGATAGGTGATTGGAATACGGCCGGATGGGGTTATATTCCTTTGTCCCAAGCCTTCACTAGATCATCTAACGTTGGGATGGTCAAATTGGAAGAAGAAATGGGTTCTAAAACTTGGTTGAAATACTTGCATCGTTTTAATATCGGTGAAAAAACAGGCGTTGATTTGCCGGGTGAAGTCTCTGGAGGTATTTCATTTGAACACGCTAGCGACCGTGCGATGACGTCATTTGGTCAAAGTGTCAACGTTAATACCATGCAGATGTTGCAGGCTTTTTCAGCGATTGCTAATGGTGGGAAAATGATTAAACCACAAATCGTTAAAAAAGTGGTCAACCCTAATACGGGTAAGACTACAAGCAAATTTAAACGACAAGTCGTTAGTCAGCCGATCAAAGCTAGTACAGCTAAGAAAGTTCAAAAAGCGATGCGTCAAGTTGTAACGAAGAGTTATGGTACCGGGGTCGTTTATAACGTTCCTGGAGTTAAGGTTGGTGTTAAAACTGGGACCGCTCAAATTGCTTCACCAAGTGGAGGTTATTTGACGGGCTCAAATAATTACATATTCTCTGTTGCAGGGATGATTCCATATAATAATCCTAAATATATCGTCTATGTAACGCTGAAGCAGCCACAAAAAATGACTGAATCTGCTGAAAAAATTCTTTCAGAAGTTTTCAATCCACTTGTTAAACGATTAGTCAATCAAGGAAGTTCCACAACTGAGACTACCGAGGCTGGTAGTCAATATGTGAAAATCCCAAGTTTCTTAGACAAATCAACTAATGATGCTCTAAAAGAAATTAAGAAGCTTGATTTGCAATCTGGCGTTATCGGAACAGGTGATAAAATCGTTCAGCAATTGCCAGCTAGTGGTCAAAAGGTCATGCCGGGACAAAGAATCGTTTTATTGACTAATGGAGCAATGACGATGCCTGATCTTTCTGGATGGTCGAAAAACGATGTTTTGAAGTTTGCTGAAATTACTGGTAAACAAGTCACGACAAAAGGTGATGGATATGTCACGAAACAGTCTGTTGAGGCTGGTCATGTGATAAATGAGAGTGGTAAAATTATAGTTACATTGAAGAATAAATAATTAAGGGGATTTCCATGGAATTAAGTCATATTGTTTTTGATGTTGTAAGTTCATTTGCAATCGTAGCCATTTTTATGCCATTTTTAATTGGTTATTTAGTTGCACATAAAGAGGGACAATCTATCAGAGAAGAAGGTCCTAAATGGCATGAAAAAAAATCTGGTACGCCCACAATGGGTGGCTTGTTAATAATTATTGCCATGTTAATCACCAACATTTGGGTCGGCGCTTGGCAAGGACAATTAACGCATTCACTTTTGATTACGACTTTTGTAATCGTCTTGTATGGTTGTATCGGATTTATTGATGACTTTATCAAAGTCTTTAAAAAACGTAATTTAGGTTTACGTGCTTATCAAAAAGCACTTTTGCAAATTGTAGTTGGTATTATTTTTCTATACGTCTACAATGGCGATCAATTGCCAATGAATTTTACGATTCCTGGTTTGGTTTCAATTGATTCGGTGATTATCTTCGTGCTTTTCACATTATTCTGGTTAGTTGGCTTTTCTAATGCAACTAACTTAACTGATGGATTAGATGGTTTATTAGGTGGTTTAGGAGCAATTTCTTATGCAACCTATGGAATCATTTCGATAAATGAAAATCGATTCGATTTAGCTATCGTCTGTTTTTCAGTTGTCGGTGCGTTGTTAGCATTTCTAATTTATAATCACAAACCGGCCAAAATTTTTATGGGAGACGTTGGTTCACTGGCACTCGGTGCCGGTTTGGCAGCTATTTCAATCCTACTTGGCCGTTACTGGTCATTATTATTGATTGGTTTGGTTTATGTAATTGAGACATTGAGCGTTATGTTACAAGTATTCTCGTTCAAAGTGTTCCACCGCCGTATCTTCAAAATGACGCCAATTCATCATCATTTTGAAATGATGGGCTGGACTGAATGGAAGATTGATGGCGTCTTTTGGATTGTTGGTCTAATTTGTTCAACAATTTATTTAATTTTATTCGTATAGGAAGTAATTAAGGGCAATGAAAACAAAGAGTAGATATTCAAACAAAAAGATATTAGTTTTAGGCTTAGCCAAAAGTGGTTTTGCAGTAGCTAAGCTATTAAAGGACATGGGATCAACAGTAACTGTCGTCGACTCCAATCCTTTGGAAAAAAATACTGAAGCTAAGGAATTGATTGCTGATGGTTTTAAAGTAATCACGGGAAGCAATGATGCTAGTCTCATCGATGATTCTTATGATTATTTGGTTAAGAACCCTGGAATCTTTTATTCCAATGATTTGGTTCAACAAGCTGAGAAATTAAACATTCCAGTTATTACTGAACCAGAAATAGCTTATAGTTATTCTGATGCTACGATGGTTGGCGTTACCGGAACAAATGGTAAAACAACTGTTACAACTTTAATTCAATTGATGTTGAAGCATTCTCCTGAGTTCAAAAACTCTTATTATGCTGGAAATATTGGAATTCCTATTTCAGACGTTATTAGAAAAGCTACTAAAGATGATGTTGTCGTTACTGAGTTATCTAGTTTTCAACTTCAAGGAACGATTGATCTTCATCCACATGTAGCAGTTTTGAATAATATTTATTCTACTCATTTAGATTTTCATAAGACACGTGCTAACTATATCAAAGCAAAAATGCATATTACGAAGAACCAAACTGCTGATGATTATTTTATCGTCAATTGGAACACGGCTGAATGGCGTGATTTGGCTAAGCAATCAAACGCAACAATCATTCCTTTCTCAGATAACCAAGAATTAAAAAAGGGTGCTTATGTAAAAGATGGCGTCTTGTATTGTAACGACAAGAAAGTTATGGACGCTAAAGATATTCAAATCCCCGGCGAACATAACGTTCAAAACGCTTTAGCAGCAATCTCTGTAGCTAAGCTATATGATGTAAGCGATGAAGATATCATTGAAGTCTTGTCATCATTTAGAGGCGTTAAACATCGAATCCAATACGTTGACACATTTGGTGGTCATAAATTCTACAATGATTCTAAGGCCACTAATGTTGAAGCTACGATTGTTGCTCTAACAGCATTCAAAACTCCAATTACTTTGATTGCCGGTGGCTTGGATCGTGGAAATGGTTTTGATGAATTGATTCCATCGTTAAAGGGTAAAGTTAAAAATTTGGTCGTTTATGGGCAAACAGCTGACAAAGTTATTGAATCAGCTGAAAAAGCTGATGTCGGGAATATTGTGAAAGTCGATAACCTAACAGAGGCTGTACCTGAAGCTTATAAACAAAGCGACCCTGAAGATGTTATCTTATTGTCGCCTGCAGCTGCTAGCTGGGACCAATTCCATACCTTCGAAGAACGTGGCGATCAATTCATTGAAGAGGTTGAAACCTTAAAGGGAGAAGTTAACAAATGACAAAAATGCGCATAATTGTTTCCGGTGGTGGTACCGGTGGACATATCTATCCCGCAATGGCCTTAATTAAGCGTTTAAAGGAACGAGACCTAATTGATGATGTTCTTTATGTGGGAACCGAAAAAGGCTTAGAAAGCAAAATAGTGCAGAATGCAGGGATTGATTTTAAGACGATTGAAATCCGTGGCTTCAAACGAAAACTAACTTTGGAAAATGTCAAAGTAGTTGAAATGTTTCTTTCTAGTATTCGTAAGTCCAAAAAAATCATCAAAGAGTTTCAACCTGATATTGTAGTTGGTACGGGCGGTTATGTTTCTAGTGCGGTCGTCTATGCTGCACACGCAATGCATATTCCGACGGTAATCCACGAACAAAATACTATCGCTGGTATAACTAACAAATTCTTAGCGCATTTTGTCGATAAGATTGCGATTGCTTTTACTGAAGCAACAGATCAATTCAGTGAAAAAAGAAAAATTGTTTTCACTGGTAATCCTCGAGCTCAAGAAGTAGTCAATATTAAAAAGAATGATCGTTTGAAAGAGTTTGATTTGGACCCAGATAAAGATACAGTTATGATTTTTGGCGGTTCTCGTGGAGCTAAGCCAATCAATCTAGCCACAATCAAAACAATGGAAAAATTTGTTGAGGCAGATTACCAAGTTTTGTTTGTAACGGGTCGCGTTCACTATGACAATGTTGTTAAATTGATTGATCAAAAATATTTAAAGAGTGCAAATATTTCAGTATTGCCATATATTGATAATATGCCAGAGATTTTACCTGACATTAAGTTGATTGTTGGACGTAGCGGTGCAACTAGTATTGCAGAAATTACCGCTTTAGGAATCCCGGCAATCTTTATCCCTAGTCCTTATGTGACCCACGATCACCAAACTAAAAATGCTATGTCAGTTTCAAAAGTTGGTGCAGCTGAAATTATTACCGAGTCTCAATTGACTTCAGAATCGTTATTTATGGAAATAAATAATATTATGAATAATCAAGAGCTCCAAGAGAAAATGTCTGCTGAATCGAAAAAAATTGGTGTCGCTGATGCCAGCGATCGATTAATCAAAGTTTTGACTGGTTTAGTAAATAAGTAAATGTATGAGGATTAAAGGCATTGAAAAAAAGAAGGATTAAAGTAAGTAAAAATAGCTTAATTTTTTTGATAGTTTTTATCATAGTGTTAATTGCTTATTTTGGTTCATCCTTGAGTAAAGTTAGGAACATCAACGTTAAAGGCGTTAATGATCTTGGTGCTCAACAGGTTATCGATGCTACTAAAGTTGATGATAATTCGATTTTATTGAACGTTTTGTTGCATCATAAGTCGATTTCACAAACTGCTGAAAAAAAACTACCATCCATCCAATCATTGAGTTTTAAAACTCGCAATCTACGAGATTTGACGATCAGTGTTAAAGAGCACCCAACATTAGGTCTCATCGCTAAAAATGGCGGTTATTATCGGATTATAAAAAATGGTCAGGTGATAAACCAAAAAATGAATGCTCCAATCGGCAATTATCCAATTTATAGTAATTTTTCTGGGAAACGTTTAAATAAAATGTCGAACATTTATTCAAAATTACCGAATAATGTTCAGACAAACATTTCTGAAATTTATAACGCTCCTACGAAATTAAATCCTTATCGAATTAAGATCGATATGAATGATGGAAATAAGGTAGTTGCAGATATGAGAACGGTTAAATCCAAACTAAAATATTATCCAGGAATGGCTGCTCAAATGAAGCAAAAGGGCGTTATAGATTTAGAGATTGGAGCCTACTCTTATCCATTTAATGATAAGAAATAGGTTTATTATAATCATATTTGTGTTAAAATTTTTTAATGAATAGATTTTTTCTAGGTAAGGGAGGCTGCCACGATTAATGGATAATTCTGAATTTTTTGTAGGTCTGGATATTGGCACGAATTCGATCAAAGTAGTGGTTGCTGAATCGTCTGACGATCGTTTAAGTATCGTTGGCGTAGGAAGCGAGAGATCAGAAGGAGTAAGCCGTGGCGTTATAGTAGATATAGATAAAGCATCTAATGCCATCAGGCGAGCCATCAAGAAGGCCGAAACACAAGCGAATATTTCAATTCATGATGTTGTAGTCGGTATATCGGCTAATATGTTACAGATTGAAAAATGTCAAGGTATGATAGCTGTTGGTTCACAATCAAAAGAAATCAACGAAAATGATGTCAGACAAGTTATGTTGGCTGCCATGGTTCAAAACTTACCTAGTGAAAGAGAAGTAGTTTCTCTAATACCTAAACAATTTTCCGTTGATGGATTCACAAATATTCGTGATCCTAGAGGAATGATCGGTGTACGTTTGGAAATGTCAGGAATCATCTACACTGCTCCAAAGACAATCGTACATAATACTAAGAAGGCTATTCAAAAAGCCGGTCTAAATATAATCCATAAAGTTATATCTCCAATGGCATTGAGCCAAGTAGTTCTAAATGATGGCGAAAGTTCATTTGGTGCCGTAATTATTGATATGGGTGCAGGTCAGACTACGGCCTCTGTAGTTCATGATCACAATTTGAAGCTTTCAACAGTTGATTTTGAAGGTGGAGACTATCTCACGCATGATATTTCAGTTGTTTTAAATACGACGGTCGATAATGCTAATCAATTGAAACTTTATTATGGAAATGCATCTTCAGCTAAGTCGGAAACAAGTGATAATATCAGTGTAGAAGTAGTTGGTAAAAATGAACCGTCGATGATTTCAGAAGAATATTTATCCGAAATCATTGAGGCTCGTTTGAATCAAATCTTCACAAGACTTCAAGCACCGCTTGAAGATGCAGGAGCCTTATCTTTGCCAGGTGGAATTGTTTTGACTGGTGGAGTTGCGGCAACGCCTAATATCGAAGATTTAGCTCGAGATATTTTTGATGTTAAAGTTAGAAGTTATGTTCCAACCCAAATGGGAATGCGGTCACCATCGTATTCATTAGGTTTAGGATTGGTAACTTATGCTTCAAGATTAAACGATATAGGTATTATTGCTGATAACGTGGTCAACGGTGCGACCGTCCGCGCTGACTCACATCCTCAGCAACAACCTGTTGCTTCAAAAGAACCTGAAGAAAAGCAAGTGCAACAACCTGCTTCTGATCAGGTTGATCAACCCGCACAAAAAACTGAAGAACCTGAAAAAGGTAAGAAAATTTCGAAATTCAAAGATTTTTGGAGTCGATTTTTTGATTAATTAATAATAAATAAATTAGATTTTAAACAGGAGGAACTCCTTAATGGAATATACTTTAGACTCAACCCAAAATAAAGGAGCGGTTATCAAAGTCATTGGTGTCGGTGGCGCCGGTGGCAATGCTGTTAACCGAATGGTAGAAGCAGGAATCAAAGGTGTACAATTCATTACTGCTAATACCGATGTTCAAGCTTTGGAAAGCTCAAATGCTGAAACAAAAATTCAATTAGGACCTAAATTGACACGTGGATTAGGTGCCGGTTCAAATCCTGAGGTTGGACAAAAAGCTGCTCAAGAAAGTGAAGAAGCCATTAAAGAGGCTCTGGAAGGCGCTGATATGATTTTTGTCACTGCCGGAATGGGCGGTGGTACTGGTACAGGTGCTGCCCCTATCGTTGCTAATATTGCAAAGGAAAGCGGTGCTTTGACAGTTGGCGTCGTGACACGTCCATTTGCTTTTGAAGGTGCAAAACGTTCACGCTTTGCTGCCGATGGTATTACTGAACTTAAAAAAGATGTTGATACTTTAGTTATTATTTCTAATAGTAAATTGCTTGAAATTGTTGATAAGAAGACACCAATGGGTGAAGCATTCAGTATTGCTGATGATGTTTTACGTCAAGGCGTTCAAAGTATTTCTGACCTTATCACATCACCTGGTTTTGTTAACTTGGACTTTGCCGATGTTAAGACAGTTATGTCAGATCAAGGCTCTGCTTTGATGGGTATCGGTACAGCTAATGGTGAGAACAGAATTACTGAAGCTACTAAGAAAGCTATTTCTTCACCATTATTGGAAGTTTCTATCGATGGTGCTAAGCAAGTATTGCTTAATATTACTGGTGGACCAGACTTGTCATTGTTTGAAGCTCAAGATGCAGCGCAAATTGTTTCCGAACAAGCTACTTCAGATGTTAATATAATCTTTGGTACTTCAATCGATGACACACTTGGTGATCAAGTTAAAGTTACAGTTATTGCTACAGGCGTTGAAAGTGAAGACAAGAAGAGAGAACCTCTCAAGCGTCCATTAAACAACCCAAGAGCAATGTTAAATAACAATAAAAAGTCAGATAAAGATGATTCAAAAGCACAAAAGCCACAATCATCTGATGACCCATTAGCAGATTGGGATATTAACCGTGATGCTTCTAAACAAAAGAACGTTCCTGGTGAAAAAGGCGATTTTGAAATTTTCCAAAAGCCAGAAACTATCGATTTAAGTGATGATGATGACGATTCAACTCCTCCAATCTTTAAACGTCGCAATAAAAAGTAAAAGGGAGATTTTCTTATGGCATTTGAAAAATTAGGAAGCTTTTTTGGTATTAATGATGACGATGATTTAGATGAACCTCAAGTTGAAAATAATACTAAACAACCTAAAGGAAATTATTCAAATAATGAAAAGGTCGTATCTATGAGTACAGCTAGTGATCGAACTAAAGCTAATAGTAAAATTGCAATTTATCAGCCTAGGGTCTACTCAGATGCAAAAGTTATTGCCAAGCAACTCTTGAATAATAAAGCAGTGATTGTTAATTTTGCTAATGTCAATGATGAACAATCAAAGAGAATCGTAGACTTTTTAACTGGTAGTATTTTTGCTTTAAATGGCGAAATAAAGCGTGTTGGAGAAAAAATCTTTCTTTGTACACCACCAAAATTTGAAATCGATGGAAGCATACCAGACATAAACGAATAAAGTCGAGGAAAGATATGGATCGAATCTTAAGTGGGTTGCCACTTGCTATAAGCAGTTTATTTGAATTGTATGAATTCATTATATTTATTTACTGTATAATGTCGTTTATACCGGCGTTGGCTAATTCAGCCTTTGGAAGGATAATTGCTTCGGCGGTAAATCCATTTTTAAATCTAATCAGAAGGTTTATACCAACTAGTATTGGCTTTCTTGATTTTTCTCCAATAGTTGCACTTATTTTAATTCGACTATTGCAGAAAGTGGTATTTTTGATAATCTAATTATGGATGATAAAAAAACAATTATGGGTGGAGGATTCTTTCGTAAGGAAGAAAAGCCCTTCATTGATAAAATGAGCGATATCTTGTTAAAAGCTCAAAATATGTATGTTCCCCAACTCACTGAGTTTTTGAATTTGCGTGAACAGACGATTTTAAATAATCTAATCAACAAATATGATGATCTTTATGTGCATTATTTTGGTGGATTCAGCGGTGCTGAAAGAGTCAGAGGAATAATTGCCCCTAGTTATTTCACGCCCGTTGAAGCAGATTATGAAATTACAATGTATGAAATTAGGCATCCGGAGAAATTTGCTAATTTGCACCATGGTCAAATATTGGGCTCCCTAACTGGATCAGGTGTTGAACGTGATCGTTTCGGTGACATTATTACTGATGGAGAAAATTGGCAATTTTTTGTCTTTAAGTCACTTGATACTTTTGTTGAAGAACAAGTTAAAAAGATTGGACCCTATAAAATACATTTGATTAAAAAAGGTTTTAATGAATTACTTTTGCCTAAGGATGAATCAGTTGACGATACGATCAGTGTCAAATCCTTGAGATTGGACACAATTGTGGCAACAGTTTATGATTTATCTCGACAGACTGCTAAAACCTTAGTTGATCATGGAAAAGTCCAGATTAACTGGGTCGTCAATAAAAATGCTAGTTCATTTGTTACCATGACTGATACTTTAAGCGTTCGAGGTTATGGTAGGATTAGAGTCAATGATATTATGGGAAAATCAAAGAATAATAAATATATTCTTTCAGTTAACATTATTAAGAAATAATAGGGGCGTGAAGTTATGGTATTATCACCAGTAGAAATACATGATAAAGAATTTGATAGTAAATTTCGAGGCTATGACCGCGACCAAGTTAACAGTTTTTTGAAGCAAGCAGCGCAAGATTATAATTTAGCTTTGCAAAAAAACACCCAATTGGAAAAAGAATTGAAAGATACTTCGGAACAACTGAAGTACTTTACCGATATGAAAGATGCTTTGAATCAGTCAATTTTGGTAGCTCAAGAGGCTGCTGAAAAAGTTAAGACTGAATCTGAAAAGGAAGCTCAAATTATCGTTGAAGAGTCACAAAAAAAGGCTCGAGACTTGCTTAATCAATCAACTGAAAAGTCTAATCAGATATTGCAAGATGCTTCTGACCGGGCTCGACAGGTAACGATTGAAACTGATAATTTGAAACGCAGCGTCAATTCATTCCGTCAAGGACTCCAAGGGATGTTGAAGCAACAGTTAGATATGGTTGATAATCCTGAATGGTCGAAACTTAACGACAGTACATCTACTGACAAACTTAAAAAAGAAGTTGGCGATTCTTCAGGTGATTCAGCTGAAAATTATCAAGATGATTCACAAGATTATGAAAATAATCAAGATACAGTTTTCAATTCTGATAAAATGAACTATAATAACAATATTCAGGATGACCAACCAGACGAATCGTACACGATTAATCATCAACAAAATGAACCAACGTTCAATTTTAAAGATGATTCTGGCGAGGATCCTAAAAAAAATTAAGAGAATAAGTGCTTTTGAGATATCTTTTCAGCGAGCTAACGAATGGTGTGAGGTTAGTAAAAATTATCTTAAGTATATCAGCTCTTAGACAATTTATTTGATTTACCAATAGGTGGTATAGCGAGAACTCGTCCTAAATTGGATGAGCTCTTTTTATTTTCAGAAGGGGTGAAAAGATGCGAGTAAAAGATACTTTAAATTTAGGTAAAACTAAATTCCCTATGCGTGGAAATTTGCCAAACAAAGAAGCAGAATGGCAAAAAGCATGGGAAGATAATAAAATTTATGAAAAGCGTCAAAAATTAAACGAAGGCAAACCAACTTTCGAACTACTAGATGGACCTCCATTTGCTAATGGTGATATCCACATGGGACATGCTTTGAACAAGATTTCAAAGGATATTATCGTTAGATATAAGTCCATGGACGGATACCGTGCACCTTATGTTCCTGGTTGGGATACTCACGGTCTACCAATTGAACAACAATTGGCTAAAAAGGGTGTTAAACGTAAGGAAATGAGCATGAACGAATATCGTAAGTTATGTTACGAATTCGCTCAAGGTGAAATCAAGAAACAAATGGCTGAATTCAAACGTCTTGGCGTTTCAGCTGATTGGGATCACCCATACATTACTTATCAACCAGAATTTGAAGAAGCCGAAGTTAAAGTTTTCGGTGAAATGGTCGACAAAGGTTATATTTACCGTGGTAAAAAACCTGTTTATTGGTCACCATCTTCAGAATCAACTCTTGCTGAAGCTGAAGTTGAATATAAGGATATCAAGTCCCCATCAATTTTTGTCGCTTTCAAAGTGCGTGATGGGAAAGGCTTAGTTGACAGTGATGCCTCATTTATCATTTGGACAACTACTCCTTGGACAATTCCTTCAAATATGGCTATCTGTGTAAATCCTAAATTTATTTATGCAGAGGTTAAGGCTGATGGTAAGAAATATGTCGTTGCTCAAGAAAGAATCAGTTTCGTTCAAGAACAATTAGGTTGGGAAAATGTTGAAATCTTGAAGACTTTCAAGGGTTCTGAACTTGAAGGCTTGACAGCAACACATCCATTCTATGATCGTGAATCTCAATTGATTCTTGGTTATCACGTTACCTTGGATGATGGTACTGGTTTAGTTCATACTGCTCCTGGATTTGGTGCTGATGACTTTGTTGTCGGTATGAAATACAAATTGCCTGTCTTTTCACCAATTGACGCACAAGGACGCTTTACTGACGAAGTACCTGAATATGAAGGTGTCTTCTACGATGATGCCAATAAAATGATTACGCAAAGAATGAAGGACAATGGTTCACTCTTGAAACTTAGTTTCTTCACTCACAGTTATCCACATGATTGGCGTACTAAGAAACCAGTTATTTTCCGTGCTACACCACAATGGTTTGCTTCAATTGACAAATTCAGACAACAAATTCTTGATGAAATTGAAAAAATCGACTTTATCCCTGACTGGGGTAAGACTCGTCTTTACAATATGATTCGCGATCGTGGCGATTGGGTCATCTCAAGACAACGTTCATGGGGAGTTCCACTTCCAATTTTCTATGCTGAAAATGGCGATCCTATCATGACTAAAGAAACTGTTGACCACGTAGCTGAATTATTTGGCAAATATGGTTCAAACATTTGGTTCGAAAAAGATGCTAAGGATCTTCTTCCCGATGGATATACTAATCCAGCCAGTCCAAATGGTAAGTTCACTAAAGAAACAGATATTATGGATGTTTGGTTCGACTCTGGGACAGCCCATGCTGGTGTAGCCCAAGCTCGTGAGAACTTGACTTTCCCAGCTGACTTGATTCTTGAAGGTTCTGACCAATACCGTGGTTGGTTCAACTCAATGTTAGTTACTTCAGTAGCTGCCTTTGGCGTTGCTCCTTATAAAGCCGTTCTTTCACAAGGATTCACCCTTGATAAGAAGGGCGTTAAGATGAGTAAATCATTAGGTAACGTTATTGATCCTGCTGATATTGAAAGACAATTCGGTGCTGAAATCATCCGTCTATGGGTTGCTTCTGTTGACTCAAGTTCTGATGTTTCGGTTTCTGTTGACTCATTCAAACAAGTATCAGAAACATATCGTAAGATTCGTAACACAATCAGATTTATGTTAGCTAATACAACTGACTTTGATCCTAAGGAAAATGGCGTTTCTTATGATGACCTTCGTCCAGAAGACAAGTACATTACTGTTAAGTTAAATGATTTAGTCAAAGAAGTTTTAGCTGACTACGATAAATATGATTTCGCTGATGTAGCCAAGTCAATCGTTAGCTTCATCGTTAATGAGATGTCAACTTTCTACTTAGACTTTGCTAAAGACGTTGTTTACATTGATGCTGAAGATGCTCATTCTCGTCGTTCAATGCAAACCGTTATCTACAATGTTGCGGTTAAATTAGCCAAGTTATTGACACCAATTTTGCCTCATACAATGGAACAAGTTTGGACTTTCTTGAAAGAACCTGAAGAATATGTTCAATTAGCTAATATGCCAGAGGTTGAAGAAATTTCTGACCAAGCTGAAATTGAAAAAGATTGGTCAACTTTCATGGACTTTAGAGATAATGTCTTGAAATCACTTGAAGTTGCTCGTGGCGACAAATTGATTGGTAAATCACTTGAAGCTAAAGTTACTGTTTATCCAAGCGCTGAATTAAAGGCTGTCTTTGACAAAATTGATAGTAATTTTGGTCAGTTATTGATTGTTTCTCAATTTGAAATTTCTGATGAAGCTGCACCAGAAAATGCTGATAAATATGAATTGGCTAGTGTTCTGGTTGAAAAAGCCCAAGGAGACGTTTGTCAAAGATGTCGTATGATTAAGACTGATGTGGGCAGCGACTCAAATTACCCAACTTTCTGTGCTAGATGTGCTAAGATTGTATCTGAAGAATATCCAGAAACAAAGACTGAGGGCTTTGATGATTAGGAATGGTGACTAATGTTCACAGGAAAAATAGTTAGGTTTAATAAAAACCGCGGCTTCGGCTTTATAAATAATGGTGAAGAAGATATTTTCTTTTTTGCGGATTCAATTCTTAATCGAGAGGACTTTTATATTAAAGAAGGACTTGAGACGACGTTTGAATTAGCACCAGGTTATAAGGGTCCACAAGCAGTTAATATTAATATTAAAGATGAGGAAAGTGCTGAATAGTGCTTTCTTTTTTCTTTGATAAGAGAAAATGGTGAAAAAATGAATGAGCAAGTAAATCCAAAAAGATGGATGGTTTTAATTTCGGTCGGTATTTTTACCTTGATGTCGACTCTTGATGGGTCAATCGTAAATATTGCTCTGCCAGTTATTAGTAAAGATTTGAATATTCAAATGAATATGGCCGAATGGGTCGTATCAATTTACTTAGTTACTATTTGTATCTTTTTATTGATGTTTGGAAAAATTGCCGATTCAATCGGGAAAATAAAAGTTTTTAAATGCGGTTCCATATTATTTATCATTGGTTCAGTTATTTGTGGACTAAGTATTAATTTATGGATGTTATTGCTTGGTCGTGTTATTCAGGCAATGGGTGCTTCAATGGCTATGGCAACTAATAATGGGATTATCACTCAGACATTCCCATCACACGAACGAGGTTACGCTTTAGGATATATTGGTTCATTTGTCTCGATTGGGGCGATTGCTGGTCCTGGTATTGGTGGTTTAGTTTTAGGTCAGCTGCACTGGAGCTATATTTTTTGGATCAATATTCCAATTGGCTTAGTGGCTTTAACTTTGGGTTATTTCAATTTGCCTAAAAAAGAAGTTACCAATCCGACAAAATTTGATGTTGCAGGCTTTTTGCTTTATTTTGTAACTTTAGTTTTATTGTTCTGTGCTATCTTTATCGGTCAGGCAGTTGGATTCAGTAATATTTATATTATTGCAACCTTTATTGTTTCAGCAATTTTCTTAGGGATTTTCCTCAAAATTGAAAAGACCGTTGCACAACCTATGATTGAATTGCGGATTTTTAAGAATCATGATTTCACTTTAGGATTAGTTGCAGGTTTCTTTATTTTTGTAACCAATTTCTTTTTCAATGTGATTTCGCCATTTTATTTGGAGAATGCGCTTGGCATAGCAGCTTCTAGCGCTGGTTATATCTTGATGGCATTTCCACTGGTGCAGGTTGTAGTTGCGCCGATTTCTGGTAAACTATCAGCAAAGGTCAATCCAATAATTTTGACAATTGTCGGTTTAGCTGTAATTGAAATTGCACAATTAGGATATTTATTCTTTAATATAAATACAGGCATTTGGTTCATTTTATTGTGCATTGGTTTGAATGGTTTAGGAAATGGACTCTTCCAGGCACCTAACAATACGATGATTATGAGTTCAGTTAAAAGTCGCGACTTAGGAATAGCCGGTGGTTTGAATGCCTTATCTCGTAATTTAGGTATGATAATTGGAGTTTCCTTATCAACAACGATTTTATTCTTATCAATGAGTAAGTTTTATGGAAAATCTGTGACAACTTATATCAATGGTCGTCCAGATATTTTCATTGAAGGAATGCATGCCACAATGACGTTTGCAGTTGTTATCTGTTTGATTGCAATCGTTATGTCCGTTATTAGATTAATAAAGTCAAGAGGGTCAAAGAATGAGTGAAGAAGATTCAAGATATTATGAGGAAGTAATTGCTAAAAAAAGAATGTTTGGCGGTAAAATTTTTAATGTCGATGTCGAACAAGTCGTTTTGCCCAATGGAGCATCTGATATT
The DNA here is from genome assembly GCF_009600995.1 of Companilactobacillus halodurans. NCBI lineage: Bacteria > Bacillati > Bacillota > Bacilli > Lactobacillales > Lactobacillaceae > Companilactobacillus > Companilactobacillus halodurans. Next base: position 36,545 of record NZ_VDFO01000013.1, read on the forward strand.
CGTGAAATTGTTCAACACCATGGTGCCGTAGGAATTATGCCATTTACAGACGATGGCAAGATGATTTTTGTCAGACAATGGCGTTCACCGCTTGAACAGGAAACTTTAGAGATTCCGGCCGGAAAAATCGATTCAGATGAAGGTAGCGATTTAAAAGAAGTTGCTCTACGTGAAATGAATGAGGAATTAGGTTTGACGACTGATAGTTTGGAAAAGGTCACGGCATTTTTTGCTAGTCCCGGTTATTCCAATGAGAAATTGACAATGTTTAAAGCAACCAATTTAAAAAAGGTTGAAAATAAACGTCCACTTGATCCTGATGAATTTTTAGATGTGGAAAAATTGAGCTTGGATGAAGCTAAAGCTCAAGTTAAAAAGGGTGCAATTTGTGATTCAAAGACAATCTATGCTCTTACTTATTGGGAATTGTTACAAGCAAAGGAAAAATAAATGTTTTCAAAAATTAAAAACTTTTATAATTCAAAAGTAAAAAAATCAAATCAACCACAAGCGGTCGTTCGAGCTGATCAAGTGGAAGCTCAGCAACAAAGAATTCGTGAACAGGAAAGACAACGTTCTGAAAATGAATATCGTCAAGAACATCCTGAGCAAACTATTCAAGAAAATATTCAATCTTTTGAAATTAAGACAAATAGATTGAAAAAAAAGCTAAATATTGCCATCATTACAGTATTCGGCTTAATTATTTTGGTATTTTTAATATTATTTTTTATTTAGAGGAGTTAAAGTATGAAAATTGGCGTTATCGTACCTATGGAAGAAGAAATCCAAATGATGAAGGAATCACTGACTGATATCAAAAAAGATTCAGTTGCTGGTGTTGAATTCACAATTGGAAAATATAAAAATCATGATGTCTTTTTGGCTCAAAGCGGTATTGGTAAAGTTCAAGCTGGTATGACAGCAACTTTGATCAATGATCGTTATCAACCTGACCTTGTGGTAAATACTGGATCAGCTGGCGGTATTGGCGAAGGCCTTCACATTGGAGATGTCATTATTTCTGATAAGATGGCTTACCATGATGTCGATGCAACTGGTTTTGGCTATAAAGTGGGACAACTTCCTCAAAAAGATCTCTATTTCCAAGCAGATCCTAACTATGTCAAGAAGATTGCTGCTGCTGCAGAACGAACTGGCTTGACTGAAAAAGTTGGTTTAATTGTCACTGGAGACCAATTTGTTGACGGAAAAGAAAAAATTGCTACAATAAAAAGGTCGTTCCCAGATGCTTTGGCATCTGAAATGGAAGGTGCAGCTGTGGCTCAAGTCTGTACTGAATTTAAAACACCATTCGTTGTTATTCGTTCAATGAGTGATGTTGGCGACGAAAATGCTAGCGTAAACTTTGACGAATTTGTTTTACAAGCCGGACGCAAATCAGTAACAATGTTGCTGAACTTTTTAGACCAAGAATAGAGGGGATTTATTGTGGCATATATTTATTTAGATAATGCTGCCACCACACCAATGGCTACATCTGTAGTCGACGTGATGCACGATCAAATGGCGAATAATTTTGGTAATGCATCAGCTACCAATTATTTTGGACGCCAAGCTCGAAAAGTTTTAGATGAAAGTCGTCACACGATTGCTCAAAGTATCAATGCTAAAGACTCAGAAATCGTCTTTACTAGTGGCGGTACTGAAAGCGATAATACGGCTGTCGTTGAAACAGCGTTATCTAGACAAAAACTAGGAAAACATATCATTACAACAGCCATTGAACATGAAGCGATTTTGAAACCAATGGCATATCTCGAATCATTAGGATTTGAAATAACTTATTTGAAACCTAATGAACGCGGTGAAGTTACAGCTCAACAAGTTAAAGAGGCCTTACGTGACGATACTATTCTCGTGTCGATTATGTATGGAAACAATGAAGTTGGCTCAATGAACCCAATTAAAGAAATTGGTGAAGTTGTCAAAGACTCCAATGCCTTTTTCCACACCGATGCTGTTCAAGCATTTGGAATGGAAGACATTGATGTTAAAGCTGAACATATTGATATGTTATCAACTTCCGCCCATAAGATTAATGGTCCTAAATTTATCGGCTTCCTTTACATAAATGACAAGATTCATATTCCTTCATTTATTAAAGGTGGAGACCAAGAGACAAAACGGCGTGCGGGAACAGAAAATGTCCCTGCTATTGCTGGTTTTGCTCAAGCTGTAAAATTGATTATTCCAGAAGTTAAACGAGAACGTCAAGCACGTTATTTTGGTTTTAAACAAAAAATTCAAGAAGTTTTAACTCAAGAAAAAATTGAATTTGGCGTTAATGGACCAAATGATAGTAAAGCTTTGAACCATGTGATGAATTTGTATTTACCAGGAATTGATCGTGGCGTCTTGTTGACAAGACTAGACTTAGAAGGCTTTGCTATTTCGGGTGGTTCAGCATGTACAGCTGGAAGCCTTGAACCATCGCATGTTTTAATCGCCATGTTTGGTGAAGACAGTCCAAAAATTCAAGATTCAGTGCGAATCAGTTTTGGTAAAGACAACACTGAAGAAGATGTTGTCAAACTCGCCAAAAAGATAGCTGAAATCGTTCGCGACTTGACTAATTAGTTGATTTTATTCAAACTTGTAATTAATAGATAATTAATTTATAAGGGATGATTGAAATGGATAAACGACAAGCTCAAGTACAAGGGGATCAGGAAGTTTATGAATTGAACCCTGATTTGAAAAAATATTCACTTTTAGACAGTGGATTTATTGAAACAAATAAAGGAAGCTTCCGTTTGGAACATCCTATTAATGGATCGTCTCCATACGCAGCTAGATATTATTTGCGTGCTACTGTAAATAAGGATTTAGATGATTTAAAATTGTCGATCACAGATAAAAGCGGGATGCACAATATAAATATGTTCAAGGTTAAAGACACTGATAAAGAGGTCAGTGACTATCGATACTTAATGAACTTTTTAAAAGAAAAAAACGTATTAGTTAAATAAAATGAGGTTTTTAAAATGGATAATAAGAAGAAGCGTGTAGTAGTTGGAATGAGTGGTGGCGTTGACTCGTCAGTAAGTGCACTTCTTTTGAAACAACAAGGCTATGACGTTATCGGTGTCTTCATGAAGAATTGGGATGATTCTGATGACTCTGGCGTATGTACTGCCACAGAAGACTATGAGGATGTAGCTAAGGTTGCTAATAAGATTGGTATTCCTTACTATTCAGTTAATTTTGAGAAGGAGTACTGGGACCGTGTTTTCGAGTATTTCTTAGATGAATATCGTAAGGGTAGAACTCCAAACCCTGACGTTATGTGTAACAAAGAGGTTAAGTTCAAGGCATTCCTTGATTATGCAAACAAGTTGAATGCTGATTACATCGCTATGGGTCACTATGCACAATCATTCCGTGACGATAACGGTGTGGTTCACCTATTACGTGGTGGCGATGCTAACAAGGACCAAACATACTTCTTGAGTACTGTTCAACAAGACCAGCTTCAAAAGGCTATTTTCCCAATTGGTGGAATGCAAAAGTCAGAAGTTCGTCGTATTGCTGAGGAAGCTGGACTCGCTACTGCTAAGAAGAAGGACTCAACTGGTGTATGTTTCATCGGTGAGAGAAACTTCCGTAAGTTCTTGGGTGAGTTCTTGCCTGCCCAAGCTGGTACTATGATGACACCTGATGGCGTTGTTAAGGGTAAGCATGCTGGTTTGATGTACTACACGATCGGTCAAAGATCAGGTCTTGGAATCGGTGGAAATGGTAAGTCAAACGAGCCTTGGTTCGTTGTTGGTAAGGACATGAGCAAGAATATTCTCTATGTCGACCAAGGATATGACAATCCTGCACTTTACGCTGACCACTTGGATGCATCAGATCTTTCATTCATCACTGGCTTAGATTATGGTGATACTTTCCATGCCACAGCTAAGTTTAGATATCGTCAACAAGATACTGGCGTTACTGTTCACGTTTTAGGTGGCGGCAAGGTCAATGTTGAGTTCGATAACCCAGTTCGTGCTATCACGCCTGGGCAAGAGGTTGTCTTCTATGATGGCGAGGAGTGCTTGGGTGGAGCAACTATCGATGCTGCTTACATGGCAGAAAAGAAGTTGCAATACATTTAATGAAATAAAATAACTAAACTAAATTCAACAGGGACTTTAAGTAAGGATTACTTACTTAAAGTCTTTTTTAGTATCTGAAGGTTTAATTTTCTGTAAAGATGAGTCAAAGGTTGAAAAAATAAGACAAAAAACTCATAATTATAAGTAATTAACTTTGTAAGGTGAGAGAAAAAATGGAATTGTATTTTATCAGACATGGAAAGACCCAATGGAATCTTGAGGGCAAGTATCAAGGAGGACATGGCGATTCGCCTTTGTTGTCAGAAAGTATGAATGATATCAGTTTATTAGCTAAACGTTTGCAAGAAACGAAAATCGATCACATGTACGCCAGTCCATTGCCTCGTGCAAAAGTAACAGCAGAAACTTTAATCGAAGATATGAATCGCCAAATTCCGTTGTCAATTGTTGATGACTTGCGTGAATTCGATTTAGGTATCATGGAAGGTCGAAAATTTTCCGAATTAGAAAATGAAATTCCCGGAGTCATCTATGCCTTCAGAAATCAACCTTGTGATTATGATTCTGATTTAATTCGCGGAGAATCATTTGAGGAAGTTGCTAAAAGAACTACTGGAGCTGTCAAAAGAATTGTTGACGAAAATCAGGCTTCAGGAAGCGTCGTAATCGTCAGTCACGGAGCTGCTTTGGTAACTTTGATTCAATCGTTATTAGGGACAGATATTGCCGATATTAGAAAAGATGGCGGTCTTTCAAATACTAGTTTGACTCATTTACAATATAATGATGGTAAGTTTAAATTAATAAAATGGAATGAAACAGGTTATCTGAATAAGAAGTTGGACAGTTCAGATACAATTTGAGGTATTACATGAACAAACAAGCAGAACAATTATTTAAGCAGGGCGAAAAGGAAAAAGCCGTCCACTTATTAGTGAGCGACCTGAATAAAAATCCGAAGCAGTTGCCAGAAATCTTGCAATTATCGACTTATTTAGTTCAGTCTGGTGACTTAGAGCAAGCTGAAGAACTATTAGCGCGTTCGTTAGAAATGTTTAAGGATAATCAAGACTTGCTCTACAATTTGGGAAATGTTTATTATCTTGCCGATAAATATGATAAAGCTAACCAAATTTTTCAAAAATTAGTCGATGATAATTATGCCTTTGAGGCTTACTTTATGATGGCCAAAACTTTAGATCAGCAGGGAAAACGGCAATTAGCGATTATGTATGCTTTAACGGCTACTGAAAAAGCGCCCAAGGATTTGCCAGCTAATGAGTTATTAGCCGATTTATTGCTTGCTAACGGCAATTTTGAAGAATCAAAGCGATTCTACCAACAAGCTAATAAAATTAAGCCACAGGCCAAACACTACTTCAATATGGCTTTGTGTGCCATGAACCTTAAAGAAGATTACCAGGATTACTTAAATCAAGCTAAAGATTTAGACAAGGATTATTATTTGAAGAACGAAAAGAAATTAGCTGATTTGCAAGAATTTATTAAACAACAAGGAGATAGCGATGACGGAAAGTAACGAGAAACCTTATTTCTTGGGCACTGTCAAAGCCATTTTTTTTGAAAATCCAGAAAATCTCTATAAAATTTTTACGATTAAAATCAAAAAGACCAATACTGATTGGGATGCCAAAGATATTGTTGTAACAGGTAGTTTTGGCGAAATCTCTGAAGAAGAAGAATATCGATTCGAGGGTAAAATCGTTGATCATCCTAAGTATGGGAAACAATTTCAAGCAACGACTTATAAGAGAAGTCGTCCCAGTGGTCGTAAAGAATTGATCAATTTTTTTTCAAGTGATGAATTTCCAGGAATTGGGAAGAAAAAAGCTGAAAAAATCGTTGATGAATTAGGCGAAAATGCTATCGATAAAATTATCAAAGATCCTCATGCTTTGGATTTTTTGAAATTAGGTGAAGATAAGACTCAACAAATTGTTGAACAGATATCAAGTAACCATCAAACTGAACAGGCTCTTTACCAATTGAATAATTTTGGCTTTGGTCCAACCTTAAGTGCACGAATCTATCAAAAATATGGCGTTCAAACGATGGAGAAAATCAATGACGATCCTTACCAATTAGTCATAGACGTTAAGGGAGTCGGGTTCAAACGAGCTGACGAATTGGCCAAACGTTTGGGAATCACCGGCGATGATCCTCGCAGAATCAAGGGAGCTATGATTCAGATGGTCAGTTCTTTAATCAATGAAACTGGCGATACTTACGTCGATGGAAATGAATTGATTCGTCGCGTTAGTGGCGTGTTAAGGACTAGTTCAACGCCAGATTTAGATAAGAAATTAGTCGATGGCTTGAAAAACTTGGTTAAAGATGGAGTCCTATTAGTCGAAGATGGCAATGTTTATCAAAAAGATTTGTCCGACAGTGAATGGTCAATTTCTCAATCGCTCAAGATGATTACCGATACTTTCAAAGGCGTTTCGTGGACGAAACATGCTTTAAAAAAAGAATTAAAGAAAATTGAAAAAGACTTTGACGTTGAATATGACGCTTCACAACAAAAAGCCATTGAACAATCATTGACCCATCCGATTTTTCTATTAACTGGTGGTCCGGGAACCGGGAAAACAACGATTATCAATGCCATTGTGGCTGCCTATGGAAAATTAAATGATGAAACTTTAGATCCAGCTTCAGATGATTATGCAATTGCTCTAGCAGCTCCTACAGGACGTGCAGCAAAACATATGGGTGAATCTACCGGATTGCCCGCAAAAACGATTCACAGGCTTCTAGGATTGACTGGAACTGAAGATGATGAGTTTGCTGAACCTAGTTTGGATTGCAAGTTGCTGATAATCGATGAAATGTCGATGGTCGATACGAAATTGTTTAAATTATTGATTGAAGCCGTTCAACCAGGAACGCAAGTCGTTTTAGTAGGGGATCAAGATCAGTTGCCATCAGTTGGTCCAGGTCAAGTCTTTTCCGATTTGATCAACAGCCAAGCTTTTCCAACGACGATTTTAAAAAATATTCATCGTCAAGATGAAGATTCGACCATTATTCAGTTGGCCCATGATATCAATGAAGGCGTGATTGTCGATGGTATTTTTGAAAATAGATCTGATCGAAGTTTTATTGGCTGTACCAGTCGAGATGTTCCCAATGTTTTGTCACAAATAATCAGTAAATCAAATGAACGTGGCTTTGATATTGAAGATGTCCAAGTGTTAGCTCCGATGTATCGTGGGCAAGCAGGAATCGACAATTTGAATTTTGTCATTCAAAACGTGCTTAATCCGATGAAACCTAAACGTAAAGAGGTTTCGATGGGTAATACCAAATATCGTATCAACGATAAAGTCGTTTATTTAGTCAATTCGCCGGAAGATAATGTTTTTAATGGTGAAATTGGCAAGATTATTGGGATTTTGTTAGCTAAGGAAAATACTGATAAAGTGGATAAGCTGATTATTGATTTTGATGGCAATGAAGTCACTTTGGATCGTAAAGATTGGATCAATATTACTTTGGCTTATTGTACTTCGATACATAAATCTCAAGGTTCAGAATTTGAAATGGTTATCCTGCCATTAGTTAATGAAGAGTCACGCATGCTGCGTCGGAATTTACTTTATACCGCCGTTACAAGAGCAAAACGACTCTTGATTATGGTAGGAGACAGAAGTGCTTTTGAACGTTCGATTAGAGATCAATCAAGCGATCGGAAAACGACTCTTAAGGAAAGAATCTTTGTAACATTTAAGATTAAGCAACCAAAATCAAAAGAAGCACAGGTTGAGGAAGAAACAAAGCCCAAGGATTATCGCCTGACGCTTGATATGGTCATGAATAATTCAATTGATCCTATGATTGGCATGGGAGATACTAAACCAAGCGATTTTTTAACAATTCAAAATAAGTAAAAAAAGAGATAGGATTTCCAGAAATTGGAATTCTATCTCTTTTTGGTGTCTTTAATTTTTTACAGGTAGCCAGAATTGATGTTGATTGATGGAAAAGTCAAAATCAAAGTCATGTTGACCTAATTCTTCACCATCCATTTGTCCATGCTGTTGAGGATGATTTTGTAAGCGAAAATTAGTTGATTCAATATGCCAAACATTTTTATCTTGCAAATGTGAGCCATTCGTTAGCAATTTAGTAAATAATTTTACAAATGTCATGCCGGTAATTTTTTTAACAACGACTAAGTTTAGTTTGTGATTAAAAGGCGTGGCACTAGGATCGATGGCAAAGCCACCGCCAAAATAGGGATGATTGGTAGCAACAACAATATAAGCATTGTCAAAATGCTTTTTTTGTTGTTCATCGACATCTAATTTAAAAGCTTTTTGTCTCTTGATTACTTTTAAAAGATTCGTGAAGTATGACAAAGTTCCCAGATGCAAGCTATTGAGAAATTCTTTACGCTCGGAGTGATTGGTGTAATAGACTGTACTGGCATCAAAACCAATGCCGATATTATTGATGAAGTAATGAGTTCCCATTTCATTAACTGCTTTTCCAACATCGATCATCCGTGGCTGTTTCATGGAAAGAATTGCTTGAATCAGTATAACGGGATTTTTGATTTTTAATTGAATACCACGACAGAAGTCATTTCCAGAACCTCCAGGAATATAACCTAAAGGCGTATTAGGATAATCTGATGATTTAACGCCATTAAGGGCTTGATTCAGCGTGCCATCGCCACCGATAACGACTAATTTTGTCCTTTTGAGATTTAAATTGGCTATTTCTTTAGCAATCCGAATTGCATCGCCATCTTTTTTTGTCGCGTGAATCTCATAAGGGATTTTATTTTTGGCTAAAAAATTTGTCACCTTATCACTGGCTTTTTGAGCAAGACCATTGCCGGCATAATGATTTAAAATTATCTCGATTTTTTCTTTTTCCATTTGCTTGCTACCCTTTAAATAAAAAAAGTAGATCAATTGATCTACTTTAGATTGAATTTCTATAAATTACTTTTTAAATTGAAGTTCCAATTAGCATTGGTAAAATCACAGGGTTTCTAGCTGTACGTTTGTACAAGAATTCTTGCAATCCTTCAATAATGACACGTTTTAAGACGGCTTCAGTGACTTTTGTATCTTCGTCATCAAAAGCATTCTTGATTAAGTGGAAGACACGTTTTTGAGCATGATTGATCAATTCACCTGATTCACGCATATAGACGAAACCACGAGAAAGGATATCAGGACCGGCTAAAACGATGTGTTTTTGATAATCAATTGTTGCAACAACGACGACCATTCCTTCTTCTGAAAGAACTTGGCGATCGTGGATAACAACATTCCCAATATCACCAACACCCTTACCATCGACGTAAACATCTCCAGCAGGGAAGTGACCAGCAACATGCGCGCTATCCTTTGTTAGTGCCAAGACATCACCGTTTTCCAAAAGGAAAGAGTGGTCTTGAGGTACATCGCAAAGCTCTGCTAATTCAGTATGAATCTTTAACATTCTGTATTCACCGTGAATTGGCATGAAGAACTTAGGTTTCATCAAACGAAGCATCAATTCTTGTTCCTCTTGACCACCATGTCCAGAAGCGTGGATGTTATTAACTTTACCGTGAATAACTTCAGCTCCAGCTTCTGAAAGTTGGTTGATCAAGTGGTTAACACTGATCGTGTTACCAGGAATAGGGTTACTTGAGAAAATAACGGTATCTCCTGGTTGAATTGTGATTTGTCTGTGAGTTCCGTTAGCAATTCGACTCAAGGCAGCTAAGGGTTCACCTTGTGAACCAGTACAAAGAATCAAAGTTTCGCTTGCGGGCGTCTTATTCAAAGCATGAGGATCAATCAACATATCATCAGTGATATTCAAATAGCCTAGTTCACGACCATTTTCAATTGCTTGTTCCATGCTTCGACCAAAGACAGCAATTTTACGACCTTGTTGAATTGCTGCATCAACAGCTTGCGAAATACGATAAATATTTGAAGCGAAAGTAGCAAAAATGATTCTGCCGCTAATAGTTTCAAATATTTGGTGAATCGTTAAACCAACTGAACGTTCTGATTTAGAAAAAGTTGGAATTTCCGCATTTGTACTATCAGATAGTAAACATAAAACACCTTTTTGACCTAAGGCAGCCATTTTTTGAAGGTTAGGTGATGGCAAACCTGCAACAGGAGTCAAATCGAATTTGAAATCTCCTGTTTCAACGATGATTCCTTGAGGAGTGTGAACTGCAATTCCCAAAGTATCAGGAATTGAGTGAGTAGTTCTAAAGAATGAAACACTTGTCTTAGGGAACTTAATCACATCGTCTTCATGTAGAACATGTAATTCAGTAGTTCTTAGTAAACCATGTTCTTCCAATTTACCTTTAATTAATGCACAAGCTAATGGACCGGCATAGACAGGTATATTTGGAAGCTGTTTTAGAAGATAAGGAATACCACCAATGTGATCTTCGTGACCATGGGTAATGAACAATCCCTTGATCTTATCTTTGTTTTCTACTAAGTAGCTATAATCAGAAATGACGTAGTCAATTCCGAGGAGTTCATCTTCAGGAAACTTAATTCCGGCATCGATGACAATTAGTTCATCTTGATATTGAACTCCATACATATTTTTACCGATTTCGCCAAGGCCCCCGATGGCGAAAACGGCAACTTCATTATTTTTTACTTTAAAGGACATTAATTAAAACTCCGTCAATTTAAAGTCAGGATTCTTTTTTTCGTACTCGAGATGTTTTTCGTCGAGCTCCTGAATGAATTCAATTTCGTAGTCGGTGTTATCCTCGACTGCTTGACGAACTTCGATGCTTGAAGCTGCGTCCATATAGAGTGAATGTGTAAATTCACGACGGGGGTTATCTATTTCACTTGTTTGATATAAAACTTTATAAATCAATATAATTTCTCCTTTAATCGAATTAAATGAAACAGGTCAGTTTCATTTGACGTTTTTTTCCAGTCCATTTGTGCGTTAATCAATAGATAGCACAATTCTACCATAATAGAAATGGTAAGTATACTTAGGGACTTAATTAAGAAATAACGACGGTACTTGGGTCTAGTTCAAATGGTTCTTTCTTATCGATCTTATCGTAGTATAAGTGGCCATTTAAGTGGTCGATTTCGTGTTGGCAAACGATAGCGGGGTAGCCCTTAACGCGAAGCGTTTGTGAGTTTCCTTCAAAATCATCATATTTAATAGTAATACGGTCAGCTCTGGGAACGAATCCAGGAACATCTTTATCAACTGATAAACAGCCTTCACCTTCAGACAAAGCAGCACGTTGAACTGAATTTCTAACGATTACTGGATTGATCAAAGTGATTTTTAGGAGTGGCTTGTCAGGTTCGTCATCGTTTGGTACGAGAACAGAAGCCATCATTTCGGAAACTCCAACTTGAGGTGCAGCTAAACCGACGCCAGCTCTTAATTGATGTTTTTCAGCATATTCTTCATCTTGACTCTTAACGAGATACTCCATCATATTGGCAGCTAAATTCTTGTCGTCTTCACTTAGTGGAAATTTAACTTTGGTTCCAACTTTTCTTAAAACAGGATCGCCATCACGGACGATATCTTTCATAAAATACATAGTTTCCTCCAAATGTTTAATTGTACAAAATACCTTAGTATATTCATTATAGATTATTTTTCTCTAAAAATAGAAGTAATTGAAAAACTTTTTACCATTTTAATTAAAGAAAACGTTACCATTCATTTCGATGAGATTATCGACAGATATCCTTGGGATATTAAACTTGAGAATGATAAAATATTAGTTGTATATGTTACCGATTTCAATAGGGTTACATAAAATATAACAGCGGAGGTCTTTTATGATGAAGTTAATTGATTATGGCGTTCGGTCAGATGAGAAGCCATATATTGAAGAATGGTCTAAAGAAAATGGAATTGAGGTCAAGATTGTGACAGATCTTTTGACCCCAGAAACAGTTCAAATGGCCAAAGGTTTTGATGGAATCGTAGCTTATCAACAACTACCTTATGATGAAAAAATCTTTGACACGATGAATGAGTTCGGGATTCATGTACTTTCACTTCGAAATGTCGGTGTCGATAATGTTCCTTTTGAAGCTCTAAAGAAGAATCAAATTCGTTTAACTAATGTACCAAGTTATTCACCAGAGGCAATAGCTGAATATTCAGTAACTGGTTTGATGGCTCTTTTACGCAATTTAAAGCATATGATTAGAAAAGTCGATGATCACGACTTTACATGGGCACCTGATATCGGTCGCGAATTGAATCAATTGACAGTTGGTGTAGCAGGAACTGGTCGTATCGGTCGTGCAGCCATGAAAATTTATCAAGGATTTGGTGCAAAAATCATTGCTTATGACAAATTTCACAATCCTGAAATTGAAAAACAAGGCTTGTATGTGGACAGTCTAGATGAACTTCTCAAGAAATCAGATGTCGTAACATTGCATATTCCAAGCCTTGGTAAGGGTCACACTTTGATTAACAAAGACTCAATTTCGGAAATGAAAGATAATGCGATTGTGGTTAATACTGCTCGTGGAGATTTGATCAATACTGAAGATTTGTACGATGCCGTTGTTGATGGAAAGCTTTATGGTGCCGTTTTAGATGTCTATGAAAACGAAGTTGGAGTCTTCAACAATGATTTAAATGGTCAAGAATTAGATGATAAATTACTTGAAAAAGTAGTTAAAAGTCCAAAATTCATTTTGACACCACATATTGCTTTTTACACAACGAAAGCGGTTAAGAATATGGCTACTATTTCATTGAATTCGATGGTTGATGAAATTAAAAATGGCAAATCTGAAAATGAAATTAATTTAGAGAAATAGTTATATTTTTCACAATATTTAGACTAAAAAAAGTTGTTTCCGAAAAGCCGGAACCTCTTGTTTTTTGTTGGATCAATGTTAAACTAAAAATATATGAAAGCCCTTACAAGTTTCACAAGGGATTGAGTTTTTTATGAAAGGACTGTGGAGAATGGCAAGTAAACCAATTGTTGATTTTGAGGCAATTAAAAATAATTTATCAAATGTTTCAAAACCCATTCAAGTTTTAAATGAAAATGCTGAAATTACAGATCAAGAAGTCTTTGATTCTTTTTCTGATGATGATTTAGTTGAATTTATGAAAAAGATGGTATGGGAACGTGCACTACATGAACAGACAATGAACTTCTCACGTCAAGGTCGCATGGGATTTTATGCTCCGACTGAAGGTGAAGAAGCTTCCGAGATGGGAACTGTTCTAGCAATGAAGAAGCAAGATTATTTATTACCAGCTTATCGTGATGTCCCACAATTGATTCAACATGGAGCAACTGTTACTGAAGCTTATCTTTGGTCACGTGGTCATGTGCTTGGAAATGAATTTAAGGCACGTTCAATGATGCCTCAAATTATTATCGGTGCTGCATACGTTGAAGCTGCTGGTGTTGGACTTGGAATTAAGAAGAATAAAGAAGAAGATACGATTGCATTCACTTATACAGGTGATGGTGGTACTTCTCAAGGTGATAGTTATGAAGGTATGAACTTTGCCGGAGCTTATCAAGCACCAGTTCTCTTTATCGTTCAAGATAATGGCTTTGCCATTTCAACTCCTCGTGCTAAGCAAACTGCTGCTCCTACATTAGCCCAAAAGGCTGTAGCTGCAGGAATTCCTAGTATTCAAGTAGACGGAATGGATATTTTAGCTTGTTATTCTGTTGCTAAAGCTGCTCGTGATTATATGGTAGCTGGCAATGGACCAGTTTTGATTGAAACTTTAACATATCGTTTTGGTGCTCACTCAAGTGCGGGTGATGATCCTAAACGTTACAGAACTAAGGAAGAAGAACAACCTTGGTTCGACAAAGATCCATTGATTCGTTTGAGAAAAGTTCTTGAAGATAAAGGACTTTGGTCAGAGGATCAAGAAGATAAATTAGTCGATGAATATAAAGCATCATTTAAAGAAGCAATTAAAGAAGCAGATGCCGCTCCTGCTGATAAAGTTTCTGATATGTTGAAACGTACTTTTGAAATTCCAACTCCAGAAATGAAGAAAGAAATCGATAAATTTGAAGCAAAGGAGTCGAAGTAAAAATGGCTAAGAAAACTTATATTCAAGCAATTACAGACGCCTTAGACATTGTTCTTGAAGATGATCCAAAAACATTGATCTTCGGTGAAGATGTTGGTAAAAATGGTGGTGTTTTCAGAACTACACAAGGCCTTCAAGAAAAATACGGTGAAGACCGTGTCTTCGATACTCCATTAGCTGAATCTGGTATTTTAGGACTTGCAACTGGTTTAGGTTTAACTGGTTGGCGTCCTCTTCCAGAAATCCAATTTATGGGCTTCTCTTTTGAAGCTGTCGACCAAATTGCTGGCCAATTATCACGGATGCGCTTTAGATTCAATGGCCTAAAGAATGCACCGGTAACGATTCGGACTCCTTATGGTGGTGGTACTCACACTGCTGAAATGCACGCTGATAACTTGGAAAACTTTTTCACAGGCGTTCCAGGATTAAGAGTTGTTATGCCAAGTAATCCATATGATGCTAAGGGATTGTTGATTTCATCTGTTGAAAATAATGATCCTGTACTATTTTTGGAAAACTTAAAATTATATCGTTCCATGAAAGATGACATTCCTGATGGGAAATATACGGTTCCTTTAGATAAAGCTAATGTTTCTCGTGAAGGAAATGATATTACAATCGTAGCTTACGGTGCCGAAGTCAATGAAGCATTAAAAGTTGCTGACACATTGGCTGAAAAGAATATTTCAGCTGAAGTTATCGATCTTAGAACAGTTTCACCAATTGATACAGATACGATCTTTAAATCTATTCAAAAGACTCACAAAGTTGTAATTGTTCAAGAAGCACAAAAAATGGCTGGTGTTGGAGCACAAGTTGCCTCAGCTATTGCCGAAGATGCTATTCTTTCTCTCGATGCACCAATTGGTAGAGTTGCCGCTCCAAATAGTGTTTATCCATTTGCATTGGGTGAAGATATTTGGATTCCACGTGCTAAAGAAATTGAAGAAAAAGTAAATGAAATTCTTAACTACTAGTAAGTAATCGAAGGAAGGGAAAACAACTATGGCATACAAATTTAAACTACCTGAACTTGGCGAAGGTATGGCTGAAGGTGAAGTTTCTAGCTGGTTAGTAAAAGAAGGAGACACCGTTAAAGAAGATGACTCTTTAGTAGAAATTCAAAATGATAAATCTGTTGAAGAGTTGCCTTCTCCTGTTGCCGGTACTGTTAAGCAAATTGTTGCTCAAGAGGGAGACACAGTTGAAGTTGGCGATACTTTGATCGTCATTGATGATGGTTCGCCAGATACTGGAGATGATGAGGCTCCAAAGAAAGAAGACAAATCTGAAGATAAGTCAGAAGATAAAAAGGCTGATGAATCTAAAGAAAAAGCACCTGCTTCGAGTGCACCGGCAACAGGCTCAGCTAATAGCGATTACTTAGCAATGCCTTCTGTTCGTCAGTATGCTCGTGACCAAAATGTTGATTTATCTCAAGTAACTCCAAGTGGTAAACATGGTCAAATCACGAAGACTGATGTTGATAGCTTCAAGAGTGGAAATCCTGCAAGTGCAACACAACCAGGAAAGGCACAAGCACAAACTAGTGCACCTGCTGCTCAACCAATCACGCCTTACAAGTCAGCAACGCCTGAACTTGAAACACGTGAAAAGATGTCTATGACTAGAAAAGCAATTGCAAAAGCAATGCTCAATAGTAAACACACAGCTCCACATGTAACGAGTTTTGATGACGTTGAAGTAAGCGCTTTGATGGCAAACCGTAAGAAGTATAAGGCTTTAGCTGCAGATAAAGGAATTCACTTGACCTTCTTGCCTTATATCGCAAAAGCATTGGTAGCGGTTATGAAAGAATATCCAGAATTGAATGCCTCAATTGATGATTCAACTGATGAAATCGTTTATAAGCATTACTACAATATTGGAATTGCGACAAACACTGAGCATGGATTGTACGTTCCAAATGTTAAGAATGTTGATTCCAAGGGAATGTTTGAAATTGCCAAGGAAATCAGTGAAAATTCACAAGCTGCTTATGATAATAAAGTTAGTGCCGATAAAATGTCTGGTGGTTCAATTACTATCAGTAACGTTGGTTCAATTGGTGGTGGCTGGTTTACACCAGTTATCAACTATCCAGAAGTTGCAATTCTAGGTGTTGGTAAGATTGCTAAAGAACCTTATGTTGACGATGATGGCAATATTCAAGTAGGAAGAATGTTGAAACTTTCATTAAGTTACGATCACAGATTAATTGATGGAGCTTTGGCACAAAATGCATTGAACCTCTTGAAGAAATTGTTGCATGATCCAGATATGTTATTAATGGAGGGCTAATTTAAAATGGCAGAAAATGTAATTGAAAAAGAAACTGTTATCATCGGTTCTGGCCCTGGTGGTTATGTTGCAGCAATCAGAGCTTCAGAATTAGGACAAGATGTAACGGTTATTGAAAAAGAAGATACAGTTGGAGGAGTTTGCTTGAATGTTGGCTGTGTGCCATCAAAAGCACTGATTACTGCAGGACACAGACTTCAACAAGCTAAGGATTCAACGACTTACGGAATCACGACAAGCGATGCCAAAATTGATTTTACAAAGACGCAAGCTTGGAAAGATGAAAAAGTTGTTGCCAGAATGACCAGTGGTGTTCAAATGCTTTTAAAGAAGCATCATGTAGAAATTATTCATGGTGAAGCATATTTAGACAGTGACACGCAATTACGAGTTATGCCTAGTGGACCTAGACAATTTATGGATAATGGCGGCGGTCAAACTATCAAATTCAAGAATTTGATTTTAGCAACCGGAAGTCGTCCCATTGAAATTAGAGGATTTAAATTCAATGATCGAGTAATTGATTCGACTGGTGGATTAAATCTTAAGGAAGTTCCTAAAGAATTCGTCATTATTGGTGGTGGATATGTCGGGACTGAATTAGCTGGTGCATACGCTGATCTTGGTTCACATGTCACTATTTTGGAAGGCTCGCCAAATATTATTCCAAACTTTGAAAAAGATATTGTTTCAATCGTCAAAAAGAAGCTTGAGAAAAAGGGCGTTACGATTATTACTAATGCCATGGCTAAAAAGAGTGAAAATAAAGGCGATAGTGTTGAAGTAACTTATGAACTTGATGGTAAACCAACTACTATCACTGCAGATTATTGTATGGTGACCGTTGGTCGTCGTCCTAACACTGATAACTTTGGTCTTGAGATGACAAACGTCAAGTTGTCTGATCGTGGTTTAGTCGAAGTTGACCAACAAGGCAAGACATCAGTTGATAACATCTATGCTATTGGTGATATCACTGCAGGCCCTGCATTGGCTCATAAAGCATTCTTTGAAGCTAAGACGGCTGCTGGAGCAATTTCTGGTAAAAACACTGCTAACGACTATTTAGGCGTGCCTGCAGTCTGCTTTACTGACCCAGAACTTGCTAGCGTCGGTTTAACTGAAAAAGATGCCAAGGATAAGAATATCGACGTCAAAGTTGGTAAATTCCCATTTGCTGGTAATGCTCGTGCAGTTTCACTTGATGATGCCGAAGGATTCGTTAAATTGATTGCTAACAAAGAAACAGGAACTCTCTTAGGTGGTCAAATTGTTGGACCAGGTGCCAGCGACCTTATTTCAGAATTAAGCGTTGCTGTCAACTGTCAACTAAATGCTGAGGATATTGCTTTAACGATTCACCCACACCCAACATTAGGTGAACCAATTCAAGAAGCTGCCGATATTTTGATTGGCTATCCAACACATATTTAAGGATGATTGCGTTTAGAAACCGGAATAAAGTTATTTCGTATACTAAATAAATGAATTCGATAAAAAGCGATGCATTTGTATCGCTTTTTTTGTATAGTAGAATAAAGATGAAAAGGGGTTATTTCTATGCGAAGCAATTACAGTTATCCACTCGATTCGAGTTGGAGCCAAGAAGAAATCGTAACCGTGATCGATTTATATAATGCTGTAGAAAAGGCCTATGAATCTGGAATAGCGAAAGACGAATTCTTACAGAAGTATCGTTTATTTCAGCAAGTTGTTCCAATGAAAATGGATCAAAAAAATTTAGACAAAGAATTTGAAGTTCAATCAGGCTATTCAATTTATCAAGTTTTTAAAGCGAGTCGACGAGTTAAGAATGATGGGAAAGTCAGGGTTTCAAATGAAAATAGATAGTAAAGAAATCGATAATTTTTTAGTTGGCCTCTTAAAACACGTTGGTGAAAGTTTACGTGAAGATTCAATTAAAAAAATGTCGGTTGCTACTAAAAAAAACCGCAATGATTTAGTAACGAATTTTGATAAAAAAACTGAAAAGTTTATCAATAGTGAAATCAAAAAAGCATATCCTGAGGCTACAATCGTTAGCGAAGAAGGGTATGGAGATTCAGTAAAAGATATGTCAGGATTGGTATTTTTCGTCGATCCAATCGATGGAACAATGAACTTTGTTAAGCGTGGGGATGATTTTGCATCAATGATTGGCGCTTACATTGACGGTCGCCCACTAATTGGTGCTATCATAGACGTTATTGGCGAGAAAATTTATCATGGCGGAAAAGAGATTGGACTTTTTGTCAATGATGAAAAGATTGATAATCCAAAGGATTTACCGCTAGTAGAAGGGTTAGTTGATGTTTCGGCACCAATGGCTCTTGCAAATAAATTTAATGTGCAAAGTGTGATTAAAAAAAGCAGTGGTTTCAGGGTTTACGGCAGTGCTGGGATAATATTTGGACATCTATTGACTGGAAAAGAAGTCATGTATATGTCATACTTAGCTCCTTGGGATTTAGCCGCTGGACGTGTTATGTGTGAGGCTTCGGGGATGAGTGTCGTAAGTATTGACGATAGCCCAATTAATATGTTAGAATCACAAGTCGTAATAGTTGGTACCCAGAAAGTTGTTTCTGAGGCACTAAAGACACTTAAAGCGCGTTAATGAACTGTGACAGTCATTCACAGTTTTTTTATTGCAAGTAATGTAAACACGTATTTATGGAAGGAAGAACTAATTTGACTAAGAGAAGAGAAGATATTAGAAATATTGCGATCATCGCTCACGTTGACCACGGTAAAACTACATTAGTTAACGAAATGCTAAAACAATCAGACACACTAGGGAAACACTACGAACTCCAAGATCGTGCCCTTGATTCAAATGCTATTGAAAGAGAACGTGGTATCACAATCCTTTCAAAAAATACAGCTGTTGATTACGATGGCAAGAAAATTAACATTTTGGATACACCAGGACACGCTGACTTCGGTGGTGAAGTTGAACGTATCATGAAGATGGTTGATGGTGTTTTGTTGGTTGTTGATGCTTATGAAGGTACAATGCCACAAACACGTTTTGTTTTGAAGAAAGCTTTGGAACAACACTTAACACCAATCGTTGTTATTAACAAGATTGATAGACCAGGTGCTCGTCCTGCTGAAGTTGTTGACGAAGTCCTTGAATTGTTCATCGAATTAGGTGCTGACGATTCACAACTTGACTTCCCAGTTATTTATGCTTCAGCTATTAACGGAACTTCAAGTTACTCAGATAAGGTTGAAGATCAAGAACACACAATGAAGCCATTGTTTGACACAATCTTAAAGACTATTCCAGCTCCAATTGATAACTCAGATGAACCATTGCAATTCCAAGTTGCTTTGCTAGATTATAACGATTACGTTGGTCGTATCGGTATTGGTCGTATCTTTAGAGGTAAGATCAAAGTCGGCGATAACGTTACTGTTATGAAATTGGATGGTTCAACAAAGAACTTCCGTGTAACTAAATTATTTGGTTTCATGGGCTTGAAACGTGTTGAAATCAACGAAGCTAAAGCTGGAGACTTAATCGCTGTTTCTGGTATGGAAGATATTTATGTTGGTGAAACTGTTACACCAGTTGACCACCAAGAAGCACTTCCTTTGCTACGTATTGATGAACCAACATTGAAGATGATGTTCTTACAAAATAACTCACCATTTGCTGGTCGTGAAGGTACAGAAGTTACTGCTAGAAAGATTGAAGACCGTTTGAAGAAACAATTGCACACTGATGTTTCACTACGTGTCGATGATACTGACCAAGCTGGTGCTTGGATGGTTTCTGGTCGTGGTGAACTTCACTTGTCAATTCTTGTTGAAGAGATGCGTCGTGAAGGTTTCGAATTACAACTATCACGTCCAGAAGTTATCTACAAGACAATTGATAACAAGAAATGTGAACCTTTTGAAGAGGTAACAATCGATACACCTGATGAGTATGTTGGTGCTGTTATTGACTCAATGGCTCAAAGAAAAGGTGACATGCAAAACATGGAAAGTACAGGAAATGGTCAAACAAGACTTATTTTCTCAACTCCATCACGTGGTTTGATTGGTTATTCAACAGAATTCCTTTCAATGACAGGTGGTTATGGTATTTTGAACAACACATTCTCAGAATACAAACCAGTTGTTAAGAACTGGAATCCAGGTAGAAGAACTGGTGCTTTGGTTTCAATCAACCAAGGCCCATCAACTACATACAGTCTTGAATCAGTTGAAGATCGTGGTACATTGTTCATTGGTGCCGGTGTTGATGTATACGAAGGTATGATCGTTGGTGAAAGTAGCCGTGACCAAGATATCGCTGTTACTGTTACTAAAGGTAAGAACCTTACAAATACTCGTGCCGCTGGTAAGGATCACGCTTCTGCTATCAGAACTCCTAAGGATAT
Organism: Companilactobacillus halodurans; assembly: GCF_009600995.1. NCBI lineage: Bacteria > Bacillati > Bacillota > Bacilli > Lactobacillales > Lactobacillaceae > Companilactobacillus > Companilactobacillus halodurans. Next base: position 57,420 of record NZ_VDFO01000013.1, read on the forward strand.
GTCACTTGAACAATCTATCGAATTCCTAAACGAAGACGAACTTTGTGAAGTAACACCTAAGAATGTTAGATTGCGTAAGAAGATCTTGAACACAAACGAACGTAAGAAGTTCGATAAATCAAAGAAGAACTAATATATTTGATAAATCAAAAAAAGAAATTTAATTAATCATTAAATTTAAATGGCTCTTTGTCAAATCGTATTGATGAATGATTTTTGAGCTTATTAAGTACCCTCATTGAGGGTACTTTTTTTATGCGCAAATCAATCTTATTCTCTTAATAAAATGGTCAAGATTTCTAAATCCAT
>NZ_VDFO01000014.1:0-57449 GCF_009600995.1 Companilactobacillus halodurans
AAGCGTATCAATCTTCAAATTTTTTGGCTCCGAGCAAGCTCGTCAGCCAAATAAAAAACAGCTAGACCAATTATGATCTAACTGCTTATGTAAACTGCCATCAACTTAATTTGACGAACAGCCAAAAAAACTGAAAGAAACTCGTCAGTTTCTCTCAGTTAATTTATTATTCATTAAATTATTAAACTAAATGTTTAAAATTATAGTGAACGTGAAGCACCTTTGTATACAACACCACGTCTTGAATCAACAGTAACAGTGTCACCATCGTTAACAAGGTTTGTAGCATTCTTAGCACCAACAACTACAGGTAGACCCATAGCAATACCAACAACAGCAGCATGTGAAGTTAAACCACCGTTTTCAACAACAACGGCACTAGCTTTTTCAAGAGCTGGTAGGTAATCTTTGTCAGTCATTTCTGTAACAAGGATGTCACCTTCGTTGATCTTCTTGTTTGCTTCTTCAGCATTGTGAGCAACTACAACGTTACCAACAACTGATTCTTCACCAACACCTTGGCCTTTAACCAATGTTGAACCGATCAATTGAATCTTCATAACGTTTGTTGTACCACTTTCACCAACAGGAACACCGGCAACAACAAGAATCAAGTCACCTTCCTTAGCAAGTCCACGTTCTTGAGCTTTCTTAGCAGCAAGATCGAACATTTCATCAGTGTTTTCCGGCTTGTCAGCAATAATAGGATCTACACCCCAGTTAACTGTCAATCCACGTTGTGTAGTTTCGTCAAATGTGATAGCCAAAATGTTAGCACTTGGACGATACTTAGAAATCATACGAGCTGTGTAACCAGACTTAGTAGCTGCAACAATTGTGTTAATGTTCAATTCTTCAGCAGTTCTAACAACTGATTCACCGATTGATTCTGTAACGTTTGAACCTTTGTAATCTTCGAATCTTTGAATAGCAAGTTGGTTCTTCTTGTCTAATTGTTGTTCTGTACGTTCATCGATACGAGCCATAGCAGCAACAGCTTCTACAGGGTAGTCACCGTTAGCACTTTCACCTGAAAGCATTGTAGCATCTGTACCATCAAGAACAGAGTTAGCAACATCAGTAACTTCGGCACGTGTAGGACGTGGGTTTTCTTGCATTGAATCAAGCATTTGTGTAGCTGTGATAACTGGCTTACCAAGTGAGTTACACTTCTTGATCAATGATTTTTGAACGAATGGTACGTTTTCAAATGGAATTTCAACACCCATGTCACCACGAGCAATCATCAAACCATCTGAAACTTTAAGAATAGAATCGATATTGTCGATACCTTCTTGTGATTCGATCTTAGGGAAAATTTGTACGTATTCACAGTGTTTTTCTTCAAGGATTTCACGAATGTCTAAGACATCTTGAGCTTTACGAACGAATGAAGCTGAGATGAAGTTGATACCTTGGTCAAGACCGAAACGAATATCATCTGAATCTTTTTCTGTAATACCAGGTAGACGAACTTCAACACCAGGAGCATTGATACTCTTTCTTGAACCGATCATACCGTCGTTTTGAACAACTGTAACCAATTCACGGTTCTTGTCATCTTTTTCAGTAATCTTCAAGTCAACAAGACCATCATCGATCAATACGTGACCACCAACGTGTGTATCATCGTAAAGACCAGGGTAAGTAGAAGCAATTTTTTCTGGTGTACCTGTCAATGAGTCATCCATTGAAATACGGATTGTTTGACCAATCTTAGCTTCAAACTTGTTACCTTCTTGAACAGTTGTACGAATTTCAGCACCCTTAGTATCAAGAACGATACCTACAGTCTTACCAGTAATTTTTTCTGCTTCGTGAACCATTTCCATACGAGCTTTGTGTTCTGGATGGTCACCGTGTGAGAAGTTGAAACGGAAGATGTTAGCTCCTGCTTCAATCAACTTAACGATTGTATCAACATCGTTACTAGCAGGTCCGAGTGTACTTACAATTTTAGTTCTTTTCATCGAGAATCCCCTTTTCTTGTCTTATTCATCGTTTATTGTAACAAATTACATCATTTCATGCTTGAAATTATCTGCTTAAAGATTCATTCAAATCATAAAGTGATAAATCTGGTTTGTGCTTGCTATCGAATAAATCAAGAATATCATGTGAAGTAATCTTGTTATCTTCGATACCAATTGCAAGACCACCTTTGCCTTCAAGAAGAAGGTCAACAGCCTTAGCACCCATCTTGCTTGCTAAGACACGATCTCTTGCAGTTGGTGAACCACCACGTTGTACGTGTCCTAAGACAGTAGCACGTGTTTGGAAGTCACCATACTTGTCCAATTCATTCATGAAATCTTGAGCATGCATAACTCCCTCGGCCAAGACAATAATCATATTCTTATTGCCTTTTTCACGGCCTTCTGTAACTTTCTTTGCAATTTCTTTAATATCGAAATCACGTTCTGGAACGACAATCTCTTGAGCACCACCGGCAACACCAGCCCAAAGAGCAACGTCACCAGCACCTCGACCCATTACTTCAACAACGAAAGTTCTTTCGTGAGAAGTAGCAGTATCCCTTAACTTGTCAATGGCATCGACAGCAGTTGAAACAGCTGTGTCAAAACCAATTGTAAAGTCAGTATAAGGAATATCATTATCGATAGTTCCTGGTAGCCCAATTGCGTTGTAACCATGTTCAGTCAAACGTAATGCACCGTGGTAAGAACCGTCGCCACCAATAACAACTAGTGCGTCGATTCCAAATTTCTTCAATTGCTCAATACCCTTGAGTTGACCTTCTACGTTAGCAAATTCAGGGTATCTTGCAGAATGCAAGAAAGTACCACCGCGTTGAATACGGTCAGACACGTCAGCAGTTGTTAGTTGAAAGATGTCACCAGCAACCAAACCAGCATATCCATAATTGATACCAAACACTTCAAGCCCCTTGTCAATGGCTCTACGTGTGACTGCTCTAATAGCAGCATTCATACCAGGGGCATCTCCACCACTGGTTAAAATACCAATACGCTTCATTTGTTCACACTCCAAAATTATTTGTTTCTAAAACAAAACCTAATAAAATATAACATTTTTGTTACTTACTTTGTAGAGCTGAAAACGTTTTAAAATAAATAAATCAGTCTTTTTTTACGAAAACATTTCTTTTACCTAAAAAGTTTTCCAGTTTACTTTGCACATTACTATTAAAATCTATCCACCGGTTAGATTTCAAGAGTAAAGCCTGTCTTTTTTTCTCTCGATAAATTATCACCGGCATTTTACCACGTGAACTTTCAATCAATTGATACAATTCTTCAAGTTTTTCTGGATTGTCCATTTGAGGCATTATCCGTAAATATAACTTTTCTTTTGGTAATTTGACTGTATATTGTTTAGGATCCAAAAGACGTTCAGCAATTAATTCTAAATCTCCTCGCTGACCAACGTTGCTGCGACCTACAAAGAGAAAGATTTTACCATCCAGTTCCTCTTTTTCTATTTTTTGAAATAGCTTTGGAAAAACGGTCACAGATATACGGCCAGATTCATCTTCAATCGTCATAAAACACATACGTTGACCCTTTTTAGTCCTAATCACTCGTAAATTTTTAACTAATCCTAAAACATTAACATTGACATTTTGTCTATTACTTAAATCAACAATTTTGACGGTTTGTAAATCTAAAAGACGACTACGATATTTTTCAACCGGATGTCCTGAAACATAGACTCCCAAATATTCCTTTTCTTGATTGAGCTTTTCAGTCAAAGTAAAATCATTAACTTGATGTTTCTTTGGATCTAAGACATCGAATAACGATAAATTTCCACCAGCTAATTGAATGCTTTCAATCAAATCACGGAAATTATAGAGCAATTCTTTACGATTTTGATTGAATTTATCAAACGCCCCAGACAATACCAGTGGTTCTACGTAATCTGTCTTAACGAACCTTCGGTCAATTCGCTGTAAAAAGTTAATTGGACTAGTATATTCGCCATTTTTTTCACGCTGTTGAATAATTTCTGATGCCAAGTCTCGACGCATCCCTTTAATACTCAACAATCCAAAACGAATAGCCTCTTTCGTATCGACAAATTCATATTGGCTCTGATTGATATCGACATTCAAAATTTTTAAATGTGCGTCTTTAGCATCCTGAATATACGTCGTCACCTTAGATTCAGCATTCAAGTTTGAATTTAATAAGCAAGTAAAAAAGACATCTGGGAAATGGACTTTGATATACGCTAGCCAAAAAGCAATCATCGAATAGGCAACTGAATGGGATTTGTTGAATCCATAGTTACCAAACTTTTCGATATACTGATAAACCTTTTGAGCAGAGGCTTCATCATGTCCTTGAGAAACTGCCCCGTTAACGAATTTTTGTCGATTCTCTTCAATTAAAGCTTCATTCTTCTTACTGATAGCCCGACGTAAAATATCGGCATCAGCCAGTGAAAAACCAGCCATTTCAGATGATACTTGCATTACTTGCTCTTGATAAACCAGAACTCCATAAGTGGGTTTGAGAATTTTTTCAAGCGATTGATCAGGATAGACTACCGGTTCTTCACCGTGTTTTCGGGCAATAAAAGTGGAAATATTTTGCATGGGACCTGGGCGATACAAGGCATTAGTGGCCACAATGTCATCAAAACTAGTTGGAACCAATCTGCGCAAGACGCTTCTGATTCCATCTGATTCAAATTGAAAGACACCGTCCGTCGCTCCTAACTGGAAGATTTTTAAAGTCCTTTCATCGTTTAAAGGAATCTTTTCAGGAATGAAAGTTTTACCATATCGTTTGGAAATCTTTTTAATAGCCTCATCCAAAATAGTCAAATTCTTGAGACCTAAAAAGTCCATCTTCAACAATCCAACACTTTCAACATTGTATTTAGTTTGCTGAGTTAAATTGATGCCATCATCTTCTAATTGAACAGCCACAATATCAGTCATGGGCTTTTTACTTAAAACTATCCCTGCAGCATGAGTTGAATAGTGCCGAGGGATTCCTTCAACTCTTTGAGCAACTTTAAATATTAATTGATTTTCACGAGAATTATTAACTAATTCTCTTAAGGAAGCTGATTCATCAAAAGAATCATGCAAACTGATATTAAGTTTTTTAGGAATTGCATTTGACCATTGAGAAATCTGAAATTGCGTTTGACTAAAAGTTCTCGAAATGTCTCTTAAAGCCATCTTCGCTGCCAAGGTTCCAAAGGTAATAATTTGTGCCATATGATCAGAACCATATTTGTCATGCATATACATAACCATCTCATCCCGTCGGTCATCTGGTAAATCTAAATCGATATCAGGCATATTGGCTCTTTGAGGATTTAAAAAACGTTCAAACAAAAGGTCATATTTAATCGGGTCTACTTGAGTAATACCTAGACAATATGACACTAAAGAACCAGCAGCTGAACCACGACCTGGGCCTGTTTTAATACCAACTTCATGTGCATGCTTAATGACAACCCAAACAATCAAAAAGTAGTCTGAGAAGCCCATTTTTTCAATTACACGCAATTCATAATTCAAGCGATCTACATAATTTTGAGCAATATTATTATTGAAACGTTTTTTTAATCCTTTCAAAGCTAAACTATGTAAAAATTGAATCGAAGTTGTTTTATCTGGCGTTTCAAATTTTGGCAATTCAGTTTCCTTAAATTCAATCTCAACGTTACAGGCATCAGCTATTTTTTCAGTATTTTTGACAGCTTGTTGCATGTCGACTTGTAAAAAATCAGCAGTAAATTCATCCGCTTTTTTTAAATAATGATCGCCAGTTTCCACAACTTGTTCTAAACTTTCAAATCTTTGACCAGTTCGTAAATTATTGACGACTTGATAAGCTAAATGGTCATCAGAATTGATATATCTCACATCGCCTAATGCAGTCATCGGCAAATTCTCCATCTGAGCAGTTTGCTTAATATTTTTGACATTATCGATTTGGCCGGAATTTAATCCAACTCCTAAAAAGAAAGCCCCTTTGTCAAATAAGCCAACTATCTTTTTTAAATAGTCTTTGACATCAACTTGTAAAATTTCAGCTCCGCTGCCTGGTGTGATGACAAATAAATTATTTAAGTAATCTTTTAATTCCAAAATATCAAGAGGTTCTTTATTAGACATTATTTTGGAAGATATTTTAATTAAATTCTTATACCCTGCATCATTTTTTGAGAGCAAGATCAATGAATATTTATTAGTTGTATCAATAATTCCAGCAAGTTCAGCAGTTAAACCAATGATTGGCTTGAGGCCAATTTTTTTGGCATATTTATAAAAATCAATCGAACCATACAAATTGTTAATGTCGGTTAAAGCTAATGCTTGATAGCCTCTTTTTTTTGCTTGTTCGATTAGTTCCGTTAATTTAGCGGGACTGTGCAGTAAACTATAACTACTCATCGCTTGTAGTTGTGCTTGCAATTTGTCGCCCCCTTTGGTTAAAATTATATCAAAAGCAAGTGAAAGTTTATTGGGAAAATTATTCTTTTGTGCTAAACTACTTGAGAAAGCGAGATGGAAGAAATGAGATATATTGCTATTATTTTCTGGTCTATCATGCTGGGACAAGTTGCCGGATTCATTGGTGGTGCTTTAAACCAGCAAACTTTTAACATGAGTTATTCAGCAATCGTCAGCGTTGTATTTGCTGTCATTTTTAGTATAATTCCATTGATTCTAGATAGTTCTGTTAAAGACGAAAAAAACGCTTAATTTTATTAGGCGCTTTTTTATTATTTACAATTTATAAAAAAACTGTTAATTCATAATTTGAATTAACAGTTTTTTTGTTGATTAATATTTAGTGATATAAAGATAGAACTCACTTGTAGTCAAATTAATATTAAAATTGATACCCTTTGAAGTTATTTGATCCATCGAAGTCTTAGTAGAACTTTGTCCAGTATTCTTGATTTGTTTCGAAAAGTCTTTCAAAACCTTTTTCCCATCTGCACCTAAAATATTCGATACGACCATCAAATCAGTTGCAAAGTCCTTTTGTCCTGATTTAGACTTCAAATCTTTATATGAAAATTTCGTAGCAATGCCCATCAACTGATTATTTTGGACATTATAGTACCATTTAGTCCCATCATTCTTCTTATGAGTAAAAATCCCATTTTTTGAGATCAACTGTAATTGATCCGTTGGTTGACCTAACGACAACAACGTATAGTTATAACTTTGAGCAAAAGTCAGGTAGTCTGTAAGAGCCTTGGCTTTTTTTACTTTTACTAATTTAGTTTCAGTATCTTTTCCATTTGTAGCTTTGATTCTAACATTTTGATTTGTATTAGAAACTGGTACTGAAATGGCAAAATGTCCTCCATCAACCGCAACTTTCTTAGTTTTTCCAGCAACTGTATAAGTCAATTTTTTATAATCAGTGGCTTTCCCCTTGATTGTTGCTACTAGTCCATTGGCACTATATGACTTTTTAGTCGTAGACAGGCTTAAAGAAGAGCATCCCGTTAGCAATAAAAAGAATAGCGGAATAACCATCAATAACATGTATTTAAGTTTTTTCATAGTTGTTTCCCCATCTAATTTTAAATATGAAAAAAAGCCAAGACTAAATTGACTTGACTTTTTTATTAAGCTTCTTTGTTATCGTCGATAACTTTTTCACCTTTGTACATACCTGATGGTGATACGTGGTGACTCAAACGATATTCACCTGTAGCAACATCGAATTGCATGTTTGGTGTAGCTAATTTAATATGTGCACGTCTTTGACGCTTTCTTTGTTTTGATGATTTTCTCTTTGGAACTGCCATGTTTAAAAACTCCTTTATTTATATTAACCTAATCAAATCTAACGTTTAATATAATACTATCATAAAAACGTTTGAGCAAGCAAATTTACTATTTTGTTTGCTTTTTAGCATTATTTTCCTTTAATGCGTCAGCAATTTGACTGTCATGAGAAACTTTAACATTGGAAATTTGTTTCTTAGCATGACGGTTTAAATCATTATCTTTTTTCTTACCAGTGCCAGCTAGAAGCAACGTAACTAATGCCCCTAAAAGTAACGATACGATGATCAAAATGATCAAAGGTAACTTAACACGCGTGAAGCCAAAGCTGACTGCCACTGGATCTACATTTAATACAGCGAAGATCACTACGATTAAAACAATAACTAATCCGATGACGAATTTCGATTGTTTTCCATTACCATTCATTGTAAAGCTCCCCCTACTTCCGATTTCCAAGTGTTGAAGCAAAATAATCCCCAAGACTTGGAGCTAATTTATAAAGCACTGCTGCTAATTCCATATAGCGAGGACGATTAATCTCACGTTTATTCTTATCAAAAGTATTAACGATTTCCCATGCTAACTTATCCGGATCTAAGACAAAATTTTTGACCGAATCGAGATAAGTACCATTATGATCAGCCACATTGAAGAAATTAGTCTTCACTGGCCCTAGATTAATAGTTGTTACATATACACCCATTGGTCTTAATTCAAGTCTTAGACCATCAGAGAAGGCAATCACGGCTGCTTTTGTAGCTGCATAGGCTGCTGACTTAGGTGTTGTTATCTTACCAGCCATAGAGCCAACATTCAAGATATGTCCTCTGCCATTTTTGATCATTTCAGAAGCCACTAATCTCGTCATCAACATCAAACCGAGAACATTTACTCGAAACATCTTTTCAATCTTATCGAAGTCTGTTTCTAGATAATTAGAAAAGTCTCCAAAACCGGCTGCATTAACTAAATAGTCAATGTCGTCATTAATCTCATAAACGTCTTTAACACCTTGAGTAATTTGTTTTGGATCACTCATGTCAATTGATAAGTACTCATGATGCGCACTTTCAGCACCAACACGAATACATTCATTTTTAACTTGAAGCAATTTTTCTTCATTTCTGGCAATTAGAATTACATTGGCACCACATTTAGCAGCATTAACAGCCACGTCCTTGCCAATTCCAGAAGAGGCTCCAGTAACGATCAGTGTACGATTCAATAAATTAGTCATAACCATCCTCTTTTCTATTTAAATGGTACCTCATACAGGTCAAAATCTTTAGCCACGCGCGTATTCTTAAAAATCTTTTGAGCTTCTTTTTGTAAAATCAAAGCACCTCTACCAGTATATCTAGCAGAAATATGCGTTAAAATCAAACCCTTTGCATGGCATCTTTTCGCAACTTGAGCTGCTTGAGTAGCTGTGGAATGGAAATAGTTATAAGCCATTTGTTTCTCATCATTTGAAAAAGTCGATTCGTGAACGATCACATCAGCATCTTGAGACAACTTATCTATTTCTGGAGTGTATCTCGTATCAGAAATGATTGTCACGATTTTACTTGGCTTATCTGGTCCAATAAAATCTTTACCATTTAAAACTGTTCCATTTTCTAATTCAACAGTTTTCCCAGCTTTTAATTGACCAAAGATTGGTCCATTAGGAATATTATACTTCTTTAAATCATCAACTAACAATTCACCCGTTCGAGGTTTTTCAACAACTCGATAGCCAAAACAAGTAACACGATGCTTCAATTTTCCAGCGTAAACACTAAAGGTCTTATCATTAAAAATCTCGCCTTCATTTTTTAACTCGATATATTTAATTTGATAGCTCAGTTTGCTGCCAGTGACTTTCAAAGATGTTTCTACATATTCTTTAATTCCCACTGGTCCATATATTTCAAGTGGAGAATCGCCGCCTTGATTGGCCCGGCTAGACAACAACCCAGGAAGTCCAAAGATATGGTCGCCGTGTAAATGGGAGATAAATATCTTAGTTATCTTCCTTGGTTTAATTGTTGTTCTCAATATTTGATGCTGTGTAGCCTCGCCAACGTCAAAAAGCCATACTTCGTTTCTTTCATCAAGCATCTTAAGTGCTGTACTTGAAACATTGCGACCTTTCGATGGAACTCCGGCACCAGTTCCTAAAAATTCTAATTCCATAAAAAAATCCTATTCTATTTTTTATCTATTGTTTTCAAAATTTCTTTAGCAACATATGAAGTGTAATACATTGAACCATCAGGATTTGGATGAACATTGTCATCATAGAACCAGTCTGTATGGTTTTCTGAATAACCATTCCAATCAATGACTGTTAAATTCTTATACTTCTTTTGTGCTTGGTCTAAGACACCATTAACAGTCTTTTCCCATGGTCTTGTTGGTACGTGAACATTAATCCAGTAAACATGACGTTTAGGTCCAACTAAATTCATAATCTGACCTAATTGTTGCATATTGAATGGTCCGTTAGTTCCCAAACCAATCATAACATTTTGAGCTAAGACGCCTTGATCTTTATAGTTTTGCAAAATATCCACACTGGCAGTTAATTGACGACTGACAGCAGCATCGACGATAACTTTCTTATCATCGAATAACTTCAAGAAATTATCTGAACCATCGGCCATAACAGAATCACCAACAGCTGTCATTGGGATATCCTTTAATCTTTGCAAGTCAATTTGCGTCAAGCCATATTTCTCGAAATCAGTATTGATAGGATGATCTTTTGCAGCCTTCTTATACTTAGCATAGTCTGCTGCAGACATCTTACCTGTTGAATTCTTTTGCTTCTTAGCTTTCTTCAAATTCTCAATTGCTCGTTGTTTCTTAGCTTTATTAGCTTTTTCATTCTTAGTAATCTTGTTAGCTAATTGGCTGTGGTTAACATTTGGCTTAGGAGTACTTACCGCTTTAACCACGCTATAACAACCAGTAATACTAATAACAGCTACTACTAAGGCAATAATTCTTTGCCAACCTGAAGAAATCTTAAAGAAGTTCTTTACATCGCTCCACTTAGCATGTGCTAGTGGTTGTTCAACAAATCTAAATGAAAATTCAGTTACTAAGAGAATCAAAATAACTTCGATTACAGGATAAAGCACTGGATGATCAGCGACATTCTTGAATTTTGATTCAAAGAATATCATTACTGGAAATTGATATAAATATAATCCATAACTTCTTGCACCTATATAGTGGAAGACGCGATTCGATAAAATATCATTCCAGAATGAATCAGGGTGAGCTACAACAGCAATGAAAATACATGTCGTAACTGAGAAAATAAACATTCCGCCACGATACAAGAATGGATCAGAATCTTTGATTGTAAAAATCATTAAAATCATTAAAGCAAGCGACAATAAACCAACTATATTTAGCTTCCATTTATCGCTCTTATGCAAATTGCTCTTCAATTTTTCAGCTGGCCAAATCAGTGCCAAACCGCAACCTAAAAGAATTGAGAATAATCTCGTATCAGTTCCATAGTAAATTCTACTTGGGTCAACGCCTGGCTTAAATAACATTGCCATCCAAATTGCTGAAGCAATTGAAACTATTAGAGAAAAGCCAAAGATACGACTCTTCTTAACGTGAAACTTAGTAAATAAAATCAAAAGAATTGGCCAAATAATATAGAATTGACCTTCGATTGACAGTGTCCATAAGTGAACGAATGGCGATTCATTATTAGCGAATCTTTCAAAATAAGATTGACCATTAAAAATTTGCCACCAGTTATACACGTTCAAAACATTGGTTAACACTATCTGATCTAAATGATAGAGTAACCCCTTTAAAAATATAACGATATATGCCCCAGATGCTAGTAAAACAAACAGCATCCCAGGATATAGTCTCTTAATTCTCTTTACATAGAAATTACTTAATGAGAAGGAACCACCATAATCAACAGTATTGAAGAAATGATCTGTGATTAAATAACCCGATATCAGGAAGAAAATTGGCACTCCCAAATACCCGCCGGAAAAAACATTAGGATTCAGGTGATACATAATAACACCAATCACACCTAAGGTACGTAGTCCATCAAATCCAGTAATAAACCTTTTTTTCGGTGATTTATCCATTTTTTATTGCCCCTAAATAAATTCAAAAGTGAAATCAAGAATTGTTACTGAATCGCCTGATTCAGCACCAGCCTTGATCAGTGCATCTTCGATACCCATCGACTTGAGTTGACGAGCAAAACGCATAATTCCATCTTGATGATCCATATTGGTTCTTTGAAGAAGCGATTCAACTTTCTTACCCTTAACGATAAAGCTGTGTTCATATTCTGGATCTTTTTCAATCGTGAAGGCTTTTTCTTCAGGTTCATAGTTGTAATCCTTATTCTCCTGCGTTTGAACATCAAAATGAATTGGTTCTGCCTTAGATAATACTTCACTAGTATGATTCAATAATGCCTTTACACCAGTATGTTGAATACTTGAAATTGGGAAAATATCAACATCATCTGGCAATTGTTTCTTGAACTCATCTAGACGTTCTTGCGAACCAGGTACATCCAATTTAGTTGGTACGATGATTTCTGGACGTTTTAAGACATTTTCATCATAATTACCCAATTCTTTTCTAATAGCTTGGTAGTCTTCCATTGGATCACGACCACTATTAGGATCCATATCGACTAAGTGCAAAAGAACCCGAGTTCTCTCGACGTGTCGTAAGAATTGAATTCCCAAGCCAACGCCATTTGAGGCTCCTTCAATCAAACCTGGTAAATCGGCGATAACAAAATCGTTACCATTATCTAAACGAACCATCCCTAAATTAGGCGATAAGGTTGTAAAATGATAAGCCGCAATTTTAGGCTTAGCAGATGTTGCTACAGATAATAAGGTAGATTTACCAACAGATGGGAATCCAACCAAACCAACATCAGCAATCAATTTCAATTCAAGTTTGATATGTTTTTCTTGACCAGGTTCACCATTTTCTGCCAATTCAGGTGCTTGATTCTTAGACGTAGCAAAATGAATGTTGCCTCGTCCGCCATCGCCACCTTTAGCAACGACCAACTCTTGGTTATTTTCTGTTAAGTCACCAATTAAATGTCCATTATCAACATCATAAACAGAAGTTCCCGTTGGAACATTGATATAAACAGGATCAGCTTTGTGACCATACATTCCCTTAATTTGACCATTTTGGCCAGGATCGGCTTTAAATATTCTCTTATATCTAAAGTCCATTAGGGTATTCATCCCTTCGTTAGCCCTAAGGATGATATCGCCACCGCGACCACCATCACCACCAGAAGGTCCTCCAAGCGGTACATACTTCTCGTGACGAAAGGCTACAGCGCCATCGCCACCCTTTCCGGATCTAACGGTGATTTTAACGTTATCTACGAACATTAAAATCCCCCTTTCTAAACTATAATTATCATTTCTAAATTTTAGCACAAAAACAGCTTCCATAATACGTTGAACTGACATTGATTGTCCAGTAATTTATTAAATGGTCTATAATAATTGAAAGTTTTTGGAAGATTTTGGCATTTTATGATTGATTTTGACCGTTAATGGTTGTATTATATTTTTTGCGAGGTGATGAAAGTGCTTACTGAAGAACGACAACAAATTATCCTTGAACAACTAAAAATTCATAATATTGTCAAACTCCACGATTTAATTCCATTAACTGGTGCTTCTGAATCCACCTTGCGTCGTGATTTACAAGACTTAGAAAATTGTCATAAATTACTAAGGATTCACGGCGGTGCTCAAAACGTCATTTCTTTACATGAAGAACCTGCTTTATCGCAAAAAGCAGCCGTTCATATCAATGATAAAAAAATGATTGGCCAAACAGCTGCAAACTTGGTTAGAAATCATGAAGTGATTTTTTTGGACTCTGGTACAACCATCCAATTCATGATCCCTTATCTAATCGAGCACACAGACTTGTTAGTCATTACCAATAGTGTCGACAATGCTTCGATGTTAGCCGATTACAATGTGAGCACATTTCTTCCTGGGGGAAAGTTAAAGTCATCTACTAAGGCTTTGGTTGGAGCAAACATTATTCAAACTTTGGAAAATTACCATTTTGACCGTGCTTTTATAGGTACGAATGGTTTTTCAGTGGATGCTGGCTATACAACGCCAGATCCAGAAGAAGCTGCTATAAAAAGTTTAGCGATTGCGCAGTCAAACCAATCTTATATATTGTCTGATAGTTCCAAGTTTTCGCAAGTCAGTTTTAGTCGTTTTGCTACTTTAGATGAGGTTCCATTAATAACTAACCGACTATCGGATAAAGAAAATGCTGTTTTAAGTAAATATACCAAGATAACGGAGGCAATATAGTGATTTACACAATAACAGTCAATCCTTCAATCGATTACGTTTTACAATTGAAGAATTTAAATACCGGACAAGTAAATCGGACTTCAAACGATGTCAAGCTTCCCGGCGGTAAAGGAATCAATGTTTCAAGAATTCTAAAAGAATTACAAATTGATTCAACTGCACTCGGCTTTGTTGGCGGTGCAACTGGTTCAATGTTTGAAAGTTTACTTTCAAAACACGACCTCAAGACTTCTTTCACTCAAGTTAAAGAAGATACACGTATCAACGTTAAGATCAATGCTACTGATCAAAACGAAGAAACAGAAATCAACGGTGCTGGTCCAGCTATCAGTTCTGATGAAAAACAAAGTTTTCTAGATAATCTTAAAGATATCGGTAAGGGCGATGTTGTGATTATGTCTGGAAGCCTTTGCAAAAATTTGGATTCTAAATTTTATTTGGATATCGCTGAAATGATTCAAAAACAAGGTGCTGACTTTGTGATTGACACTACTGGTCAAGCTCTTCTTGACACTTTGCCATTGCATCCATTAGTGGTTAAGCCAAATCACCATGAACTAGCTGAATTATTCAATGTTACATTTAAAAATAATCAAGAAATTATTACTTACGCCAGAAAGCTTTTGGAAAAAGGTGCTAAACATGTGCTTATTTCCATGGCTGGCGACGGTGCATTACTAGTTACAAAGGATAAAGCTTATAAAGCCAATGCCCCTAAGGGTACAGTCATTAACTCTGTTGGTGCCGGTGATTCTATGATTGCTGGTTTTGCAGGAACATTTATGGAAACAAATGATCCTATTGAAAGTTTCCATATTGGTGCTGCTTGTGGTTCTGCAACTGCCTTCAGTCAAGATATCGCCATTAAATCAAAAATTGACGAAGTTTATAAGAATATTTCAATTACAGAAGTTTAATAACTAAGGGAGACTTTTAAGAATGGATTTAAAACAACTATTATTAAAAGACGCCATGATTATGGACTTGAAAGCTACTAACAAAGAGGATGCCATTGAAGAAATGGTTGATAAGTACTATCAAGTCGGCGTCATTGATGATAAAGAATTATATAAATCAGATATTTTAAAACGTGAAGCGCAAACTAGTACTGGTATCGGTGATGGTATTGCTATGCCCCACGCTCGTGATAAGGCCGTTAAACGTGCTACTGTCTTATTTGCTAAGAGTGCCAAGGGAATTGACTATAAGTCACTTGATGGCCAACCTGCTTACTTGTTCTTCATGATTGCTGCTCCAGATGGTGCAGATAATCTTCACTTGCAAGCTCTTGCTGCTCTTTCTTCACTTTTGATCAATCCAGAACTCGTTAAGAATTTAAAAGCTGCTAAAACAGCTGACGAAGTTCAAGAATTGTTCGATAAAGCTATGAAGGAAAAAGAAGCTAAAGACAAAGCTGACGAAGAAAAGGAAAAGGCTAAAGAAGCTGCTGCCGCAAAGGCTGCTGCTAGTGACAATGACAAGCCTTATGTTGTCGCCGTTACTGCTTGTCCTACAGGTATCGCCCACACATACATGGCTGAAGCTGCTTTGAAAGAACAAGCTGAAAAAATGGGTGTTGACATCAAAGTTGAAACTAACGGTTCTGAAGGTGTCAAACATCAATTAACTTCTGCCGATATCGATCGTGCTTCTGGTGTTATCATTGCTGCCGACAAAAAAGTCGATATGCCAAGATTTAATGGCAAGCACTTAGTTAGTCGTCCCGTTAGTGATGGTATCAACAAAGCTGAAGAATTGATCAACTTAGCCGTTGAAGATAAAGCTCCTGTCTTCCACTCAGAAGGTGGCGAAGAAGAAGAAAGTAGCGACTCCGGAGAAAAGAGATCGCTTTGGTCAAGAATTTACGCCGACTTAATGAATGGTATTTCTAATATGCTTCCATTCGTTGTTGGTGGTGGTATTTTAATGGCTATTTCCTTCCTATTGGAAAACTCTGTTGGTGCTAAGTCCCAATGGTTCTTGTTCTTCAATAACGTTGGTAATTATGCCTTTAGTTTCTTGATTCCTGTTTTAGCCGCTTATATTGCCGTTTCAATCGGTGATCGTCCTGCTCTACTACCTGGTTTCGTTGGTGGTTATATGGCATCTCAAGCTACTGCTTCAGTTGTTTCATCAAAGAGTCCTGCCGGATTTATCGGTGGTCTACTAGCTGGTTTTATCGCTGGTTGGATTATCGTTGCTTTAAAGAAATGGCTTAAAGTTATGCCTAAGTCATTGGATGGTTTGAAGACAATTCTAATCTATCCAGTTCTAGGATTGCTTTTAACTGGTGCCGTTATGTACTTCATGGTCGACCCAATCTTTGCGGTCGTTAACCACGCTATCACTGCTTTCCTTGAATCAATGGGTACTGGTAATGCTGTTGTTCTAGGCGCATTGCTCGGTGGTATGATGTCTATCGATATGGGTGGTCCTTTCAACAAGGCTGCTTACACATTCGCTATTGGTACCTTTACTGCAACTCAAGATGGTGCTTTGATGGCTGCCGTCATGGTTGGTGGTATGGTTCCACCTCTAGCTATTGCGATTGCTACAACTTTTTGGAAGAACAAGTTTACTGAACAAGAAAGACAAGCTGGTTTATCTAACTACATCTTAGGTCTTTCATTTATTACCGAAGGTGCTATTCCATTTGCCGCTGGAGATCCATTGCACGTTATCGTATCAAGTGTTATCGGTTCAGCTATCGGTGGTGGTTTGACACAACTCTGGGGCGTTAACGTTCCTGCTCCTCACGGTGGTATCTTCGTTACTCCATTAGCTAACAAGCCTTTGCTTTACTTAGTTGCCGTTATTATCGGTGCTATAATTTCAGGTGTTATCTATGGTGTTTGGAAGCCTGCTAAAAAAGAAGCAAATAAATAATTAAATTAACCAAAAAGGTTTCAAGTTGAGATTAATCTCTCACCTTGGAACCTTTTTTACTATTAATATAATAAATAGAAACTATTTGGCATCTTTTAAGAAGACTTTGAAATATATCGAGTATTACGTTTTTTCATTTGTTCTTGATACCAATAAAATAGCAACAAATAAATCACAAGTGAAATCACTGTTATTAGAATATATTTAACATTACCTTTTGAAGATTTACCGATCATAATTGCTAATATTTGTTCTATAGGTCCCTCTTTAGTTGCTGAACCTATTAAACCAATGCTTGTATTTGAAGTTAATAGAATATTTTTAAACATTGAAGTAATGAATGGTGCACTTAACGTTGCTGACCAAAGAAAAATTGGAATTTCAACTACTCCTATTACAATCATTCTCAAAACTTTTCCACGAGTAACAACTAATAAAGATGGCGTTATTCCCATAGCAATCAAGCCACCTAAAGGTAAAATATGATTCCCTGGTAAAATAAATGATTCAATAATGAGACAAGGTGCTAGAATATTAGCAACTGTCCAAACTTCTGGCCTACTGGATAAAAACGCCCAATCTAGGCCAATAAAACGTATTTGACCACCAGCTTTTTTGTTCAATTTGTCACTCAAAACTTGAATAATGGGATTCAGTGATGACGTTAACCAAGAACCAATAACATTGAAGAGCTCCAAAAAAGCACCTAAAAGAAACGCTAATCCTAAAGTATCTTTTATTGTAATTTTACCCACTATTCCAATGAGTATACCCACGAAGAAACCAGTGGCAAATTTTGAACCCCAAAACCCGACAATTTTATTTAATTTAGCCGAATCAAAATTAATTTTATCAATATTAGGAATGGTCCAAGAACATATCTCATTTAAAAGGAAAACTATTGGATTCATTAAATAATTCATATGAGTCGATGTCATTGGACTATTTTGATTATTCATTAAATCATCGAAAGTTGGTTTCATTAAATCAGAATTTTTTAACTTTAAAATCCCTAAACCCATAACAAAAATTAAACTTAATATAATGTTTGCACCCATATATACGGTTAATAAACCTACAAAAGATAAATGCCACATATCGAATATATCAATATCTAGCGTTTCTGTATAATGATAATGTAACATTGTTAAATTAACTACCATCATTAACGATAAAACTATCAAATTATAGATTGAACTCCATGTAATAATTGCAGCGGGAGTCCATCCCAAGTCGATGATATTTAATTTTAACGATGTTCTTTCAATTACTTTAGCGATGTCGTTATTATAAGTTCGCATTAATACGACAACTAACGTGGATGTTGCCATAATTGAAATAATGAACTTTGTAAGACTTTCAATCACTTTAGTAAATGAGGTCTTATTAATTGTTAAAACAACTGCTATGACTAAACATACTAGTGCTAGTCCATTTCCATACATTAAAAAATTATTCATCAGATTCTCCTAATAAAAAGACTGAGGAAATTAAGTTCCTCAGTCTTATTTTTTAAACTTTAAATTCATAAACTGGTTCAAGCTTAATTTCTTCAAGGTTGATTATTTCACCTGAATCAACTTCACTTCTAGCAGCCATAGGTGAATCACTTTTTATTTCTTGATCTTTTCTAATTGGAGTAATAGAAATATAAATCTTTTCATCGTGTCCAACATTCACATTATGACGCAAACCAATTTCCCAAGTTCTGCCATTCGAATAATTATCATTAATCAACTTATCTCGATAAAATGCATAGCCAATATCACCTTGATAATCAATCTTTAGTCGTAAATCTTTGATAGATTTTTTTATAAGGGCATTCGTATCAACACTTAATAGAACCTTGCCATCACTAATATATTCTTCACTAAATGAAGGTTTGATTTTAGCAGTCGTTAACGTATAGTCCGTTGTTAATTGATTTTTCGATTTGAGTGTTAATTTACTCAACAATTCATCTGAAATCTAACCATTGATAACTTTAATCTTAATTTCGTTATCTGAGCTCTCAAATCTCAAACCATTATTATCTACTAATAATTGAGCCGATGATAAAATCACATTATCACGCTCACCATAATTGAATTTCCAAAAATTCAAACTTTGTTCGTTAGTCAAAGTATATAAATCGATTTGTTCGTCATTTAAATCAGTTAAAGTAACCTTTGTTATTTCCGAACTTTCAGGATGAACAATAACCGAACCGTTTACCTTGTTGATAGTCCCTTTAGAAATTTGAATATCCTTAATCGTATCTTCATCAAAAACATATTCAGGCTTCATGCCACGTGGTTGATAGAAAAAGTAAGCTTCTTTATTTCCCCCTACTTTGGTGATTAATTGAACAGTTGCAGTTTTGAGGAGTATATTCTTAATATTTAAATTAAATGGCAAAATACAACTTTCTTCTTTATCTAAATCAAAGCCACCATTATAAGGGATTCTCAAGTTCTCATTATCTAGCTCTAAATCAATAGATTCATTTTTCTTATCTTCATTTTCAACGTGATCTTGGTAATTATTAATGAAAACAAACCCGGACCCATCATTTTGTCTAACCGAATATCTTAATTTATTAGTATCTTCTGGTTTGATATCTTGAGCTCCGTTAGGTAAAACGGTTTCCATCTTGCAAAATTGATTTTCAAAAGTCGTGAAAAAATAATGTTGACGTTTGAGCCGATAATATGAAGGTCTAGCTTGACCAAATTCTCCTAACGGTGCTTGATAATCATAACTAATTTTTGGTGTCGCATTTTCGTTAAGATATGGTGTTTTAAGCCCCAGTGGATTGGAACCACCATGAAAGACATAATAACCAACAAAATTACAGCCACTGGCTATTTTACATTGGTCATAGCATCGACGCTTTGATATGGCAATTTAAAACGATAGCTGTAAAATACCGTCATACCACCACCCATTTCACAGGCTGCATAAGGTATTTTCTTAGGATCATATTGCGGATCAAAATTATAGGTTGGATAACGATAATCACGATATATATATTCTGGTGTAGCAGGATGTTTTTTGATAGTTTTATCATAAAAAATCCAAGGCCAAAATGCATAGCCACCCCATAATGGCAGGACAGTATCGGTATGGGCAACGGCACCACCCCAACCAGTTCCAGTATAAATTGGAGCAATCATACCGGCATCTTGAGCTAATTTTTTCAAAGTTTTAATGTGTTCATTGCCATCTGAACCAGAAGGAATCCATTCTCCACTAGTACCTGTAGTTATTTCCCAAGCGGCACCAGCATGTTGAAACTCATTTTCCAATTGAATTCCAATAATTGGTCCACCATCTTTAAAAAATAATCCATGAACTTGTTTCCCAATTTCATCATATAACTTTTTAACATATCCTAAATATCTCTTATCATTAGAACGAGTTACTAACGGCTCTGCATAAAGCCAATCAGGGAAACCACCATTTCTAGCTTCACCATGGTCCCAAGGACCAATTCTCAAAATGACATCAATCGAATGTTTCTTACATAATAGGATAAACCTACGTAAATCCTTATTACCCGTCCAATCAAAATGTCCTTTGATTTCCTCATGATGATTCCAAATTACATAAGTAGGAACAATATTGATACCAGCCATTTTCATTTTTATTAATTCGTCTTCCCATTCATCGCAATTATACCGACTAAAATGAAATTCACCACAGATTCCAAAGAATGGATGATTATTTCGAACCATATAATGATTAGTAAAACTAAATTCATCACCCTGAGGATCTTTACCATGCAATTGTGGTAAAGCTGGTTGAATATCACTTTTTTGATTTCTTAAGTCTATCGAATGTTCAAAAATCTTCATTATTTATATTCTCCTTTTTTTAATTATGCCGTTGCTTGTTCACCCTCAGCAAATTTATTTCCGTAATTAAGAGCTTTCTTATCACCCGTTAATAATTTGCTGGATATTAATGTGAAGACGCACGCAAGTAGACCAATAATCACATACGTTTGAGAAAATCCAATCGAAGCATAGAATTTACCAAATAATGGCGAAAGAATAATTGACATTGCTGAACTAGTAAACAAGCACCCTAAATAAACAGATGATGATAAACGTAAATCAAAATTCAATGAAATATACTTGAATTGAGCAACCAAGAATAGTGGTTTTTCAAACGAGTGGATACATTTCATAGCACCTATCCAAAGTGGTCCCCATTGAAAAGAAGAACCCACGATTCTAATCGACATAATAGTACCTGCCAACAACAAAGTTCTCTTAGCACCTAATTTCTTGCAAACAACTGGAGCAACAGCTAAAAAGATAGCTTCAAAAATGTCTGGATGGATCCCAAATCACCGAACCACTTATTGCCAGCTGCTGCTGAAGAAAATTGTTGAACAAAATAAGTTCCAAATTGTTGATCATAAACATCATAAATTGAACCAACGCCAATCATAAAAATCAATAAAAAGATAAATTTCTTATTTTTAACAAGTCCAAAAGTATCTTTTAATTTGACTGAATCGGCTTTTTCTTTTTCTTCTGCTGAAAGATCAATTCTAGTTGATGCTAAAGCGATCATAGCTAACAAACTAGCACCTGAAGCAAGCCAAAAAGTAATATTAGGATCAATATTAATAATTCTTCCGGCTAAAAATGTAGCTGCGGCCCAACCAAATGAACCAAACATTCTACATCTTCCATATTCAAAACCATACTTTCTAGAAATTTTATCCATGAATGAATCGATTGCACCATAACCTGCATTAAATACAAATCCTAAATACAAACCACCAATGATAGCACCTACCCAAAAGGCACTCTTTAACAAAGGACCATATACATAAATAAAGAATGGTCCAATTGGTAGCAAAATTAAGAGAATCCCCAATAGCAAATTCTTTTTCAAGCCGATTTTATCCGACACATAACCAAAAAGTGGTTGCATCACTAAAGCCATAAAAGAATTTGCAGAGTACAAAATCCCCGTCTGCGTACTACCTATTCCCATTACTTGACCTAACCAAATAACGAAGAATGACATTGCAGCTGACCATGCAAATAAGTAAAAGAAACTAACTGCACTAACGGCAATATAATTACGTTTACGTACATCAAGTTTAAGCAATTTCAAACAACTCCCTTGTTCTATTATTTCGTAGACCTACTTTTGAATTCACCAAAATAATATATTGAAATCGCTTACATAAAAATAGACATTTTCACTAAAAAGATGGACTATTTTACACGCCAGTCGTATGACTCGTACTAGAATGATACGTTTTCCGAAAATTTACTGGAGAAATTTTATAAACTTTTTTAAAAGCTCTTGAAAAATAATATGGATCTGAATAGCCAAGCCCTTGAGCAATTTGTTGAACTGATAAATTAGTATTCTGTAAATAATGACTAGCCTGTTTAATTTTAACTGACGTTATGAATTCATTTACTCCCATATCCAAATTTTTCTTAAAAATCCTGCTTAAATAACTAACTGACACTCCTAAATAATTAGTCAATTTCCTTAATGTAATTCGTTGATCTAAATGATCATAAATATACTGAATTGCTTTTGTAAGATGCTCATTTCCCATATTCTTTTTCTCACCAGGTAGTTTTGAATGCATATTCATGTATGCCAATAAAGTACCCAATATTTGTGAATCATAAAAAACTGCTTCAAAAGAAAAACCTGAAGTTAAAGCTTGTATCATCTGCCAGAATAAGGACATGAGATAATTAATGTCATCTTCAGAGATTTCTTTTGAATATCTAAAAGTATTTTTTGCCTTTGCTGGAATAGACAAATACTCATGTACTAATTTCCCAGAGAAATGAACCCAAAATATATCCCAAGGGTATTTTTCTGAAGCAAAATAAGTATGTTCCACATCTGGAGGCATTATAATAATTGAACCTCTTGACATTGGCCATTTTTGAGTTTGTGATTCAACTGTACCCTCTCCACTAGTACAAAAAATCATAACCCACTCGTTAGCCCCAAGTGGACGATGAACATAATGGTACTTAGCTCTTGGGTAAAAACCTAAATCAGTTATATATAAATCTTTAATAATAGAAGAGTAATCAAATTGTCTCAGTATTTCATTTGGCAAAACAAATAAGTACTCATTAGCAAATCCCTCTAATTTATGCATACATATCCTCCTCAATTTATTATTTTCATTTCCAATATACCATGAATAGCTTTAACAGTAAGTAGTAATCAAATATAGTGTAAGATTATCCATCTTTAGTGAGTAACTTTGCATTTAAAGTAAACGGTTTCAGTAATAATATATCTTTAGAAAAAGCAAAGGAGATAATTGCTGATGGATACTGTTAAAAGTACAAATAATTTAAAAGTTACTGTAACTGAAAAAAACATCACTATTCCAACTTATAAAACTGGAAAGCCTGAAAAAAACCCCATGTTTTTAGAAAATCGTGCCTATCAAGGTAGTAGTGGAAAGGTTTACCCTTATCCAGTAACAGAAAAGATTGAAGACACTAAAGAAGACAAAGTTTATACTGCTGTCATTTTGGAAAATAAGTATGTTCAAGTTACCTTCTTACCTGAATTAGGTGGTCGAATTCAAAGAATGCTAGACAAAACTAATAACTATGATTTTGTTTACTTTAATCATGTTATAAAACCAGCTCTTGTTGGTTTAGCAGGTCCTTGGATTTCAGGGGGAATTGAATTTAACTGGCCACAGCATCACCGTCCAGACACATACTTACCAATCAATTATCAAATTAAAAGTAATTCTGATGGCTCAAAAACCGTTTGGATGAGCGACGTTGATCGGATGTATGGCACCAAAGTAGTTGTTGGATTCACACTTTTCAAAGACAAATCTTACTTAAAGCTTGAAGAATCATTTTCTAATCCAACTGAATTACCACAAACTTTCCTTTGGTGGGCAAACCCCGCTGTTCCAGTCAATAAAAATACTCAATCGATTTTCCCACCTGATGTACATGCTGTTTTTGATCACGGGAAAAGAGCCGTTTCAACTTTTCCTATCGCAACTGGAGAGTATTATAAAATGGATTACTCTTCCGGAGTAGACATCTCTAGATACAAAAACATCCCTGTTCCAACTTCTTACATGGCGGCCCACTCCAATTATGATTTTCTCGGAAACTATGACTATAAAAAAAGAGCTGGACTATTACATGTAGCTGACCATCACACATCACCTGGAAAAAAGCAGTGGACTTGGGGTAACGGTAATTTCGGTAAAGCTTGGGATCATCAATTAACTGACAATGACGGACCTTATATTGAATTAATGGTTGGTACTTTTACTGATAATCAACCAGACTTTACTTGGCTACAACCTCACGAACAAAAAAATTCAACCGAGTATTTTATGCCCTATCGAAATGTAGGTGCTGTAAAAAATGCCACGATTAATGCTGCAATTAATCTGACAAAGAATGATAATCACTTAATGATTTCTGCATATACAACCTCGGAATATAAGAATGCACATCTTGAATTAAAAAAAGACCAGCAAATCATCAAAATTATCAATTTAGATATTGCACCCGATAAGCCTTTTACAACTGAATTGTCAGAGATTAATTATCCAATTGATAAATTAAATTTGAGCCTTTTCGATAATAATAATGAATTGCTAGTTAAATATTTGCCAAAAGAAAAGAAAATCGAAAAAATCCCTGACCCTGCTAAAAAAATACCTATTCCAAAAGACATAAAAAGTAATGATGAACTGTTCTTTGCTGGTCAACATTTGGAACAATATCGTCATGCAAGTTTTCAACCAAAAGATTATTACTTGGAAGGTCTCAAACGAGATCCATACGATGAACGTATCAATGATGCCTATGGACTTCTTCTATTCCGGAATGGACTATTTAAGAAAAGTGAAATGTATTTTAAAAATGCCATCAAACGCTCTAACGAACACAATACTAATCCCGTCTCCGGATCGCCCATGTATCACCTGGGATTGAGTCTGGTCAAGCAAGGTCAATTCAAGGAAGCTTACGCTGATTTCTATAAAGCCACTTGGTCAGAGAATACTAAGTCTATTAGTTTCTTTGAAATGGCTAAATTAAAGCTTCGACAAAAAGATTATCAAAAAGCTCTTAGCTTTATTCAACAAGCCTTAAACGACAATTATCGTGATACCACTAATAGTTTTCTTCAAGCTCACGTATTAAACCTATTAGGTAAATCTCAAACTGCTCAAAAAATTATTGAAAAAAGTTTAGAAATCGATCCTTTAAATTTAGGATTATTGTATGAGGCAGTTTCAATCAATCCAAACAATCAAAAAAATACTGAATTACTTTCTAAATCAAGCACTAAATTAAACGATGTTTTAACTTTGGCCTCATTGCTTATTGAAGCTGGCCAATATCAAGATTCAATTAATGTCTTAAATCTATCTAAATCAAAAAATCCTCTAAAAGAATATTATTTAGCTTATATTTTTGATTTATTGAATCAAAAAGAAACTGCTCTAAAACACGCTCAAACAGGTGCTAATTTATCACCAAACTATGTTTTCCCTAATAATCTATTTGATATTTTAGTTTTACAAAAAATCATTAAATTGAATCCTCAAGATGGCTTAGCCAATTATTATCTGGGTAATCTCCACTATGACCGAAAAAATTATGACCTAGCTCAAGAATATTGGGAAAAATGTACTCAATTAAATCCAAATTATTCGATGGCCTATCGTAATTTGGCAATCAAATATTTTAATAAAGACAATAATCCTGATAAAGCTTTATCGTCCTTAGAAAAAGCTTTCAAATTAGACCCCAATAATACCCGTTTAGTTTTTGAATTAGATACTCTATATGAAAAAATGAATCTTTCTTTAAACGATCGTTTGAAATTCTTAATTTCAAATGAAAGATTAGTTGAAGAAAGAGATGACAGTTACATTCAACTAATAACCTTGTTAAATGACACTGGAAAATATCAAGAAGCCTACAAAAAAATCATGGCACATAACTTTCATCCCTGGGAAGGAGGAGAAGGTAAAGTAAGCACTCAATATAAATATTCCTTAGTTGAATTGGCTAAAATTGATCTTAAAGAAAAGCATCCTTTAAAAGCAATTGAAAAATTGACCAAAGCATTGACCTATCCAGAAAATATTGGCGAAGGTAAGCTAGTTACTCTTCACGAAAATATTGTTACATATTATTTGGGCCTGGCGTATAAATTGATAAATGATTCCCAAAATGCTAACTTTTACCTCACTGATGCTACAAAAGGTATTAATGAACCAACCAATATGCTGTATTACAATGATGAACCAGCAGATGCTATTTACTATCAAGGTTTAGCTTGGGAGCAACTTGGAAAGCCTGAAAGGGCTGTAGCAAAATATCACAAACTAATTACTTATGGTGAAAAACATCTCTTTGATAAAATAACTGCCGATTACTTTGCCGTATCTTTACCTGACTCACTTTTATTCGATGAAAATCCTCAAAACAAAAATAGTATTAACTGCTATTACCTGATGGGCTTAGGATATTTAGGATTAAATCAAACTACTACTGCCAAAAAAATGTTTGCTAAAATTGACGCTTTAACAAATCACTTCCAAGAAATCAAGCATATTAAAAATAACTTATGATAAAAACCTCTAAAGTTCAGTACTCAAAAAATCAGTACGAAATTACATTACAAAACAACAACGGCATGATAGTTAAACTTCTGAATTATGGAGCAACACTTGAAAAAATATTGGTTCCTACCGAAAATGGCGAATTAGTCGATTTAATTTTAAGTCTGGATAAACCAGAAGACTATAGCAAAGAGCAAAATTTTCTGGGTGGAACAATTGGGCGAGTTATCGGTAGAATCAAGTCAGGTATTTGGCAAAAAAACTCTTCAAAAACCTATCATTTGGAATTGAATGAAAACAATATTACTCATTCACATGGTGGTACCAAGGGATTGGATACTAGGAATTTTAAATTTGAACTAAAGCAATCGGCTACAAAATGCAGTGCTAGTTTTTACTATTTAGATAAAGCTTTCACTAATAATTATCCTGGCAATTTAAATATAAAAGTAAAATACCTTTTAAATGACCAAGATACACTCTTTTATTCCGTTTCGGCTTTTACTGATGAGACAACCCTTTGCAACATAGGCAATCATGTATATTTTTGCTTAGATGGACCTAAGACAACTGTTGAAAATAACTTTTTAAAAATAAATGCTGATAAATATTTGCAATTGGACAAAAATCATATTCCCTTTGGCAAACCCAAAAAAGTTCTTAATAATTGTTTTGATTTTCGAAAAGCAAAAACTATCAAACAAGCTCTGGATTCATCTGATTATCAGATTAAGAATGAAAACGGACTGAATCATCCCTTCATTTTGAACCAAAAATTAGCACCTGCAATTAAGCTTTACTCTTCAAACAAAAAGAGATCAATGACTCTAAGAACGACCGCTCCAAGTATTGTCGTCTACACCGGAAATCATTTTAATTGCACTGGCATTACTCATAATTTCAAGAAGTATGCGGGAATTGCTTTGGAAACACAAATACCTCCAAGCGCCGAAAATCATTTACAATCCATCACTCTTGAACCAAATGAACTTTATCTAACCAAAACTTCTTGGAGCTTTAAATATTGATTTGAACTAAAAAAAAGAAATCACTTTTAATTTGAAGTGGTTTCTTTTTTCGATAATGATAAAAAATTATGAATTTTTAGTGTTGAATAAAAATTGAAAACTAGCTACGTTATGTCTTGGCATTAATCAAAAGTTCAATTAAGCTTGTTTGTGTTCTTTTAAATATTTACGAGCCCAAGTTAAGTACTTTTCATCTTCAGCAGCGTCTTGAGAGGTCAAAATCTTGGGACCATCTTCGGTAATTGCTAAAGTATGTTCATATTGAGCTGACCATGAGCCATCAGCACTAGCATAATAGATCCAATCATCGTTTGGGTCTTTAAGTGAGCGGTCAACGATTTCCCAAGTACCCTCATTAATCATAGGTTCGATGGTAATTGTCATACCATTCTTTAAACGCAAGCCTTTGCCTGGTTCACCATAATGCAAGACATCAGGCTCTTCATGCATTGTAGGTCCAATTCCATGTCCACAGAGCTCTCTAACATCTCCATAGCCATGTTCGTCTTCTGTATAATGTTGAATGGCATATCCGATATCGCCTAAACGTTTGCCTTCAACGCTTTGGGCGATTCCAAGGTAAAGTGATTTCTTAGTTACTTCCATTAAATCAGATGTTTCTTGAGTAACGGAACCGACACCATAACTCCAACAAGAGTCGCTTTCATAACCTTTATAGTTAACAGTCATATCGACTTTAACTACATCGCCTTCTTCAAGAATTAAATCTTTTCTGGGTGTACCGTGAGCAACTTCATCATTGACATCGACACAGGTAGCATATTTATAGCCTTCAAAGCCCTTTTCTGAAGGAGTTGCACCGTGACTCTCGATATAGTCATTAGCAAATTCTTCAATTGAATAAGCTGAAATTCCTGGCTTAATCATGTCGCGAAGTCCCAAATGAACTCCAGCCAAGATTTTACCAGATTCGCGCATCCCTTCGATTTCTCTTTCTGATTTTAATGTAATCATCTAAATCCCCCAATATTAACCTTTATAGTATTTTTTATGAAAATTCGTACTTGCTAACGTAATTTTAATTGTCTGAGCAGTCGTCTTAGGAATTCCCAAGTCAGTAAATTGCTCGATAGAAGCTTCTTTCATCTTCTTAACTGAGCCAAAATTCTTCAACAATTTAGTTCTAGTTTTTGGACCAACGCCTTGAATACTGTCTAAACGTGACGAAAGAGCATTCTTACTCCGAGTCTTACGCTGGAAAGTAATCGCAAAGCGGTGAACTTCATCTTGTATTCGTTGCAATAAATAAAATCCCTGACTCTTACGGTCTAATGGTACAAAAACTCCATCTTCGCCAGTAATCAAATGCGATGTATTATGGTGATCATCTTTGACCATCCCTGCAACTGGAATATCGATTCCTAATTCGTTGACTAAGACATCCATTACCGCACGCAATTCAATGATACCACCATCCATGAGAATTAAATCTGGCAGTGAACCATTTTCCTTAATCAATCTCGAATACCGCCGATAAATCACCTCACGTGTATTTGCCGCTTCATCAGCACCCGATTGGTGTTCAACCTCGCCTTTAATCTTATATTTTCGATAGCCGCTCTTTTGAGGACGACCATCTTGGAACATAACCATGGCTGAAACTGGATTTGTTCCTTGAATGTGTGAATGGTCAAAGGATTCAATGATGTGCCCATAAGGCAAATCTAGCGCATCAAAAATCTGCTTCTGAGCTCCATAGGTCTGGCGATTGTCCAATTCCATCAAGCGAAACTTTTCTTGTAAGACTAATTTAGAATTTTCAGCTGCCATATCCATTAAATCCTTTTTTTGGCCTCTTTGAGGCGTTCTAAAAGGAATATTTAACACTTGAGATAAAGTATCTTTATCCAAGTTATCAGGCACGAGAATCTCTTTTGGCAGGACCTGATTGCGTCGATTATAAAATTGAAGAATAAAAGTTGATAATTCTTCTTCTGGACTGTTGATACAAGCAAAAACCCTTTTTTCACGTTTCATCAAACGCGCTTGACGAATAAAGAAGATTTGAATTGAAATCCAACCTTTTTCGACATAATAATTAAAAATATCTCGAGGCGTACTGTCATTAGAAATAATTTTTTGCTTCTCAACTGTCGTCTCAATATATTTGATTTGGTCACGCAATTCAGCGGCACGTTCAAATTCCATTTTGGCAGAAGCCTTTTCCATTCGGTCCTCTAATTGACCCTTGACTTCAGCAACATTGCCACCGAGAAATTTCTTGATTTTTTCAATTTGAGCATCGTATTTTTCTTTGGGAACAGTTTTGAAACAAGCACCGAGACACTGCCCCATATGATAATACAAACAAGGTCGACCTAAATTCCCCTGACATCTGCGTAGAGGATAAACCTTTTGCAAAAAATTCAAGGTATTAGAGGCTGCCCAAACGTTTGGATAAGGTCCAAAATAGTAGGCTCCGTCTTTTTTGATCAGGCCAGTAATTTCCATCTTGGGATCTCGTTCATTGGTTATCTTGATATATGGGTAACCAGTGCCTCGTTTTAATTTAATATTATAATATGGCTGATGTTTTTGAATCAGTGTGATTTCAAGCAAAAATGCTTCTTTATCATTAGAAGTAATAATCGTTTCAAAATCGCGAATTTCTGAAACCAAACGAGCAGTCTTTCCTTCATGGGAACTTTTGAAGTATGATCTCACACGATTTCTGAGATTTTTAGCCTTTCCAACGTAAATTATCTTCGAGTTGATGTCCTTCATTAAATAGCAACCCGGACGTGGAGGTAACAGGCTTAATTTATGTTCAAGATATTGTGTCGCCATTGAATACCCCTCCCTCTTAGTTCGAACTTATCCTATATTAAGGTAATCTTGATAATTGTCAAATTAACTGCTACTTAATTATACCAATTTATAGTAAAACCGCTTTCTTGCCAATGATTTTTATTTATTTTAAAATAATGATGTCAAAATTGTTTTTTAAAGGAGGATTTTTTATGAGTAAGAAGTACATTGCAAATATTGTACCTTTGAATGATGAATTTATCGGCACCAAAGCTCATGGCAAAGCAGAATTTGAGGAAACTGACGACGAACTGAAGATTAAAATCGAAATGTTCGATACCCCTGCCAATACTCAACACTGGGAGCATTTTCACGGCTTCCCTGATGGCAATGATGCTCAAATTGCAACCATGGATCAAGACAAAAATCATGATGGTCTAGTCGATCTCCCTGAAACAGAAAGTGTTTCTGGTACCACCATGGTTCCTTTCGACAATGCTCCACATCATATGAATGTTCCAAATGACAATTACCCAGTCTCTGACGCTGATGGCCACTTTGAATATGAAATCACTGTTCCTTTAAAAGAGCTACAAGCTAAATTTAAAGAAGTCTTTGGCAGCGACGACTTAGAATTAGACAAACGTGTTATTTATATTCACGGCGTTGCTAAAGATTTGAAATTACCTGACACAGTTGCCGGTGTTGTTGGTAAATATGATACTCACGTAACGCTACCTATTGCCACTGGCAAAATTGAATTAGCTTAATTAGCTTTTTGATTACTATTTAATGACAAAATGACAATTCCCTAACATTTAGTTCAGGGAATTGTCATTTTTAAAAAAAGGAACTATAATGTATTTAAGAATAAAGAAGAAATTTAAAGATTAGAAAACTTGAAAGGGGCTGATACCGATGGGCCTAACAGTGAAACGTGAAAGCAATTTTGGCAGTTTATTTGATAAATTTGCCTCTCTTCCCGATGATGTAAAAGAAAACGAAAAACGCGTAGATGCTGCAGATAAGAAAAAAGCTGCAACAGATAAAAAGAATCTAAAAGATAAAAAATAAAACTTCTCTTGTTTTGATGTCACTTTCTATAAGTGAATGCCATTTATTTTACTATTTCTTTAACAGAGAATTCCTTTAAGAAAAGACCTAGGACAATTTGCCCTAGGTCTTTTTTTAAACAATACCATTATTATCACTACGATTATTATTTTT
Source organism: Companilactobacillus halodurans (assembly GCF_009600995.1). Lineage (NCBI taxonomy): Bacteria > Bacillati > Bacillota > Bacilli > Lactobacillales > Lactobacillaceae > Companilactobacillus > Companilactobacillus halodurans. Next base: position 31,645 of record NZ_VDFO01000014.1, read on the forward strand.
TGTTTGAATAAAATCGGCTGAAACAACTGGTCGACTAACATCTCGTCCCTTTTCATTAACATAACTATCTGTTGACATTACACGCCCGTAAAATTTAACAGGATCATTTTCCTGTAAATCAACGTCCCCACGCGCGAAGCTAGATAAATTATATTTTAACTTGATAGTCCTCGACTTATCATTTCCATCTAACGCAATTAATAAGTATTTATGTGCCGAATCAAAATTCTTAATATGTCCAACTTGATAAATCTTCGTTCCATAATACAAGTCAGTATTTGAATACAAATTATCAAATGATACATACGAGTACTCTTTACGCTCTTTATTAAATTCTGAAACTGTTTTTTGCTTGGACCTGTTAGCCATGGCAATTTTAGTTTCCTGAATACTACCGGCAATTTCATCCCTCGGAGTAAGTAAACCGATAATTAACAATAAAAAAAGGCATAAAAAGACAATTAAGACCCTGGTCGGTAAATGTCTTATCATTTAATTCCCCCAATAATTTAAAGATATCAAAGCTCAAATGTAAATACAATCAATTTAAGCCATTTAAAAATTTAAATATCTTTTTATAAAAATTCCCAATAAAAAATACTCTCGAGTAACTCGGGAATATTTTTTTAAACATTAATAGTTTCTACTTTAATGATATTATCGTTCATTGACAACCCCTCGACAATATCGACGTAATCTAAACTCTTACCAAAATCGATCGAGTAAACATTAGTATAGACCTTGATATTATCACGATTCATTACGCTAAAGCGAACACCTTCAACCGTGATATTATTTTTTTGAAAGAAATCATCAATAAATTTCTTCGTATCAACTTTATGCTTATATTCAATCTTTAACTTTCGAACTGGACTAATCCGGATAATTTTCTTCAAGAATCCTAAAACCGCATAAACGACAATAAATCCAGCAATAGCAATGATATAGTCGCCCATTCCAATGGCTAAGCCTAAACAGGCAACGACCCATAAACTGGCTGCTGTAGTAAGTCCTCGAATCGAATGGTGTTCAACGATAATCGTACCAGCACCAAGAAAGCCAATACCACTGATGACTTGCGCAATCAAACGAGCATCATCAGCCCGTAAGACATTTTTTAATTGTGGATATTGTTGAGCAACTTGTAAAGCGTTGAATCCAATATTCTTTTGAATCATTGCGACGATACAAGCTCCTAAGCACACTAGAATATGGGTTCTCAAACCAGCTGGTCGATGCTTATAGGCTCGATCTAAACCAATTATTCCGGCAAACAGAACTGATAATAACAACCTAATTACTACTGTAAGAACATCTAATTGACCTTGCAAATAAACCCCTCCAATGTTCTACATAGCTGATACTATACAGTATATCATTATCGACTTAATTCTTTGGTAAAAGTAACAAAAAAGTTTAAATTTCACCTAAGAAAATAGCCTAAGAACTGCCTCAGATGACTTTGCCTGTTTAAGCGACTTCAAAAAATCCTTTTTTAGCATCAAACGAGCTAAAGTCGACATATAAGGAACGTGTTGATAATCCTTTTCTGGATCAGGTATTAACAAACTAACTACCACGTCAACTTTTTCACCCTGTGCCCAAACGATTGGGTTTTTGAGCTTAAGAATAATCGCACGTAACTTGGAAATTGACGAATCCATTGCATGAGGCATGACGACTCCTCCACCCATTTGCGTCGAAGCCTGGTTTTCTCTCATAATCAATTTTCCGTAAAGTGCTTCAGAATCAATTTTTGAATCAGTTTCATGGGCAAATTTAGCAATATACTTCAATAATTCAATTTTTGATGAAGCATCGACGTCTAAAATAATATCGCTTGCAACCAAAACTTTTGAGAAATCACTCATCTTATCAACTCGAGGCCGATTATTTGGCACATTATTATCATTAGTAACGATGACAACAGTTCTTTTTGGAGCATCATCTGAATTCGGTGATTTTTTAAAATGATTCTTAATCCTTTGCCAAAGCGATGTTTTTTCTGTCATTAATCTTCACCTCTTAATTCAATGATACATTTTTTTATATGATAATGCTTTCAAAACAAAAAAACTGCCATTTCTGACAGTCCTTTTAATTACTTTATTTATTCTTGAAATAGATTCAAAATTTCATCTTTAGTCTTAGCTTTTCTTAATGAATCAACGAATTCACTATGCATCAATAGCTTAGAAGTACTTGAAAGATATTCTAGGTGACTATCGCCACTATCTTCATCAGGTATCAAGAATGAAATTACGATATCAACTGGTTGATTATCAAAAGTCTTCCAGTCAATGGGCTTCTTTAATTTAGCAATCAACATAGCTGAGTTCTTGATTGTCTTATCTTGAGCATGTGGAATGGCAATGCCTTTCTCCATCCCAGTTGAACTTTCTTTTTCACGAGCTAAATATTTTTGATAAACAGCTTTTGTATCAGTAGCATAGCCCAACTTCTTTGAGAAATCAGCCAAATATTGTAATAATTCGTCGCGTGACGCAACATCGACATCTAAGGCAATATTATTTTTATTCAAAATTTCACTTAAATCAGCACTGGAACTATTCGAAGAACTAGTTTGTTCAGCAGGTTCTTCATCAACTGAAACTTCACCAGCACTTGTTACGAGTGCATCATGTTTACTTTGACGTCCAGCGATGATTGAGAGTAAGAATCCTGATACTAAAGCACCGATTACAATCCAAAGAACCCAAAGGAATGGTTTATTTACTAATGGCAAAACAATGAAACCACCATGAGGTGCTGGAACAGAAATTCTAGTTACATAACTTAAAATAGCTGCAATCGATGAACCAATCATAAATGATGGTAAATTCAACAAAGGATTCTTTGCGGCAAAAGGAATAGCCCCTTCAGTAATGTGAGTCGATCCTAGTAAGAAATTAACATATCCAGCACTACGTTCCTTAGCTGTATAAGCTTTTTTATTGAACAAAACAGCAAATCCAGTAGCTAGTGGTGGTGCAATACATGCAGCTGAAACACCGGCCATGAAGAAATAATTACCTTGAGCAAGCAAAGCAGTACCTGTTAAATAAGCAGCCTTATTGATTGGACCACCCATATCGGCAGCACACATGATTCCGACGATCAATCCTAAAAGAATTGGACTAGAATTTTCCATACTCTTTAGAAATGACATCATACCTTGGTTTAAATCTTTCATAGGTACTGACATGTACCACATGATTGTTCCGGAAATCAAAACTCCCAAAACTGGGAAGATGAAAATTGATTTCAATCCATCAAGAGACTTTGGAATCCCTTTGAATAATTTCGCTAATAATACGGCAACATATCCGGCTAAGAAACCACCTAAAATGCCACCTAAAAATCCAGTTCCGTTAGTATAAGCAATCATCCCAGTAACAAAACCAATGACCAACCCAGTTCTCTTACCGATAGCCTCAGCAATATAAGCACAAAGAACAGGTACCATCAAGTTCATGGCGAAACCGCCAACAGTATTCAACAAGGCAGCGATAGAATTATATTCGGCACTCTTAGGGTCAGCAGAATTAATACCCCAGAAGAATGATACAGCAGTCAAAACACCACCAGCGACAACTAATGGCAACATGTGCGAAACACCATTCATCAGATAAACATAAAGTTTATGCCAAAATGTCCCTGTCAATTCAGCTTCTTCAGAACTGCTTTCTTTTGCGGAACCAGCACTATGATAGACTGGAACATTTTTATCATTTAAAATTTTATCAATTAATTCATCTGGTTCTTTCATACCTTTTGTTACTGAAACATTGACCAAGCGCTTGCCGTCAAAACGATCAATATCAACATCCTTATCAGCGGCAATAATAACACCATCAGCTTGATCTATTTCTGATTGACTAAGTGCATGTTCAACACCAGATTGTCCGTGAGTCTCGACCTTAATAGTAATCCCCTTTTTCTTAGCGGATTCTTCTAAGGCTTCTTGAGCCATATAAGTATGAGCAATTCCAGTTGGACAGCCTGTCGCTGCAATAATCTGATACTTTGCCATATTTAGGCCTCCATTTCTGTTATTTTAATTTGATCCATTAGAACATTAACATCTGAAAAGTCAGTTAATCCAGAAACGCTTGCTGTTGAACTAGCAGCAGCAATACTTCGTTTCAAATTATCTTTTAATGAAAGTTTTTGTTCGATGCCTGCAACAAAAGCGCCTAACATTGTGTCACCGGAACAAGCTGTGTTAACAACTTTAATTTTAGGAGCGTTTCCATAAAGAACTTGTTCTTTATTGACAAATAAGGCCCCTTTACTCCCAATTGACAAAAGAATGTTCTGTGCACCCTTTGCAATCAATTTTTTAGAATATTTAACAAGTGTATCCAAATCACTAGTTCCGTCTTCATCGAACCAAGAAGCTAATTCCTCATTATTTGGTTTTAGGAGATAAGGATTCTGTGGCAATGTTTTAACAACTTCCGGATAGCTAGTATCGACAATCAAGTCAAAATCTTGTTCTTTTGCCATTTGTGAGATTTTAACAATGGTTTCAGGTGCAATGCCTTTAGAAAAACTACCTGAAACGACTAATTTATCGCCCTTTTTTATCTGAGCAACTTTTTCTAAGAATTCAGCTTCTTTTTGAGAGCTCACTTCAGGTCCATTGTTTACTTGCTTAAATTCTGTATCATTTTCCAGAACACGCGTAAAAACATTGATGCGAGAAATTCCTTCGATATGAGTGAAGTCAGTTTTAATTCCCTCTTTTTGAAGAGATTCTTCAATAAACTTACTAGTAAATCCACCGCCAACTCCTAAAGCAGTATTATCAATCCCTAAATCTTTTAAGATGAAGGAAACGTTAACACCCTTTCCGTTTGGCTGAATATCATAACTATTAGTCCGATTAACGACTTCCGGCTTTAAATGATCTGTTTCAATAAACAAATCTATGGCTGGATTCAAAGTACATGTATAAATCATCATCTGACCCCTTTCCCATTTCTTAGATTCATCATACAATGTGATATTATGTAAATGTTTACATAAACGTTTAATTAACGAAAATTTATGAAAAATGCTTTACAATTTCAGGAGGATTAATTATTAATGAATGACAAATTAAGTTCTTCAGAAGAATTCCTATGGCAATACATCCAAGAAAATCTAACTGACATCCCTAATCTATCAATCATCAAATTGAGCGAAGATGCTAATGTCTCCACCGCAACGATTGTTAGAACGATGAAAAAGAAAGGCTATACTGGCTACACCGATTTTCGCCAACAATTGACTGCTAGTACGCAGAACAATTTCAAATATAAAAATCTTGAAAAAGTTGACCATGATATCAAACAAGCCATTTTCAAAAATAAATACGAAGTCGACAACACTTTACGAATGATCAATATTGGAACGATTGAAGATGCTATTCAAAAAATCAAAGATTCGGCTGATATTTATATCTTTGCTCGTGGTTTTTCAGAATTCATCGCCAATGAAATGACCACAAAACTCCAACTTCTTGGCAAAAATTGCATTATGAGTTCCGACCCCAATATTATTATCACGATGAGTAAACGCATCAAACGAGAAGACTTAGTCATTTTAATCACCTTAAACGGCGAAACTAAAGAACTGGTCACTGGCGCAAAGAATGCTTATAAAAATGGCGTCAGTACTTTGACCATTACAACTAGTGAAAACAGTTCCGTCGCAAAATATTCTGATATGATTTTATTAGGTTTTAAATCTCAAACTTCTTATTTTCCAGATTATGAAGTTAGATCTCGTTTACCTCTTCAAGTTATCAGCCGTATTTTATTAGATTCATATGTTATTAGAACGAAAAAAAATCATCAACTCGATTGAGTCGATGATTTTTTTATTTCTCAGATATTTTTTTCAGCCAAAGTGGCAACAATTTTTTCAATTGTTGATAAGTCCGATTGAATTTATGATCGTACCAAGGATCTTCTACTTCCTTATTCTGATTCAAAATCTCAAAAGCAAGATGAATTTTTTCTTGATCTTTATTTGGAGCCATCTTTTTTAAATTAACAATATTTTGTTGATCCATACCAATAATCAAATCAGCACTATCAAAATCATCCTGCGTGATTTGTTTAGCCTGATGCTTGATTATCGGAACATCTTGACGCTTTAATTCGGCAAGTGCACCAGGATGTGGACCATTGCCTATTTCATAAGTCGATGTGGAACGTGATTCGATTTGAAATTGTTTTTCCAAGCCTGCTTTTTTAACTAAATCCTTCATCATCATTTCAGCCATTGGTGAACGGCAAATATTTACCAGACAAACAAAAATGACTTTTTTCATTTTAAATTAATCCTAATCGTTTCTTGACTTCTTTTAATTGCGCCTCTAAAACAGGATCTTTTCGACTAAGTACATCAAGTGTCGTGGCCTTTGCAGCTGGTTTTGTTGCTTTCTTACTTTCGTTATTCTTATACTTTCTAACCCAAGCAGCCACTTGTTGATATGAAATTCCATATTTTTCACCGGTTGCTTTGTAATTGTTGTCATGCTCCATTGCGTAATTAGCAATTTCTTTTTGTTGACTTTCATTGTAATTCATACTAAAAACTCCTAAATGGCTTGTTATGAAAAATTATACCATAGAAAAATGCATCAATGCCCATATATCGCAGTTTTCGCCAGTATAGAAAATTTGAACACAAAAAAATGGTAGCTCAGGGAGGAACCACCATTAAATCGACAATAGTTTAAACTATTATAATCATGAAATTATCAAGAAAGAGGAAACATAGGATTAATCTCCTCTTCGTACCAATGATATCACAATTACTTTCAAAATTTGACTCCTATATAAATTAAGCATAATTTTATAAATTTCTGAATAAACAGTAAAATTAGCCAAATTGGCTCTACAATAGCATTTCTCGTCAATTAAACATTTTCTATCCCATAAATCCCAAAAATATTTACCGTAAAAAGTGCAAATAATGTAATAAAAACACAATATAGTTTATTATATTGATGAGGTATAAATAATTGTATATTGTATTTGAACAAAAACTATGTCGACAAATAGATAATAAGCATAAATATTATCTATAGATTAATCCACCAATACTAATTGGCAAATACATTATAACGTTATTGGACTATACCTGTATACCACGAATGTTTTATAAAATAATATCTATATATTTTTAAAAACATCAATCAATTGTTTGAGCGTTTTATCACTTATCATGTTGTGGCGGTATACAAAAAGTATATAAAATGGCGGCAATTTTACCCCCTCAAGCTTGACTTCCTTGATTCCAGGTACTCCTTCAAATGCTGTCTGCGTTACGAAGCTGATTCCTTTATCTGCTTGAACAAGGTTTAACATCAACTTGTAATCAGCAGTTTGAAAGGTAGTATACGGGGAAACATTATAGCGTTCCTCGATATTTTGTAGAACTTGTTTGTGAACTGAACTTTCATCCAATGAGATAAAATCTTCATCAAACAATTGTTCAATCGTAGTTATTTTTGAAGTATCTCTTTTAGCTGAAGCAATAAATTTAAACTGATGCTTCTTAATGATTTGATAATCAAGATGATTTTCTTGTGGCAAGGTAGTTGTTCCTAAAAAAGATATATCTAATTTTCCATTTTTTAGTTTAGACAATAGTTCTCGAGAACCTTCGGATACTGGAACAATCGTGTTAAGCAATCCGTTTTGTTTTAATTTGTCAAAGACTTTGGGAATTAAATAATTTGTAATAATCGGTGGCCACCCCATTACAATCTTGTCTCTTTTAATACGATGCATATCTTCTTCAATTAAATCATTTTCCAGAAGTATCCTATTAATATGGACTAATAATTGCTGTCCAGCTTCAGTTAATGAAAGCGAGTTCGCATAGCTCTTCCGTTCTACTAAAGAAATACCATAAGTTTCTTCAAGTCGTTTAAGTGAATAAGTTATCGTGGGTTGACTAACTTTATAGAACTTGGCCGTTTCTGAAAAGTTCTTTAATTCAGATAATTTTTTAAAATATTGATAATCTTTTAGATTCATGTTTTTCACCTATAAATTTTATTTATTAATAATAACATATTTGACTATGTTTTTTATTATGCTGTATAGTTCCATTCGAAAGTTAATTAGGAGGCATAAAATTTATGAAATACACTGGTTTAGATTTACTAAATAATCATTTCTTAAATAAGGGCACTGCTTTTACTAAGGAAGAGAGAAAAGAAAATCATATCGAAGGCTTACTACCTCCATTTGTTCAAACATTGGACCAACAAGTAGAACAAGCCTACGAAAACTATTCCAATAAAGATACATTTCTTGCTAAGAGAATGTACTTAATGGATATTTTTAATGAAAATGTTACTTTGTTCTACAAATTGTTCAGTGAACATGTAAACGAGTTTATGCCAGTCGTTTATGATCCAACTATTGCTGATACAATCGAAAACTACAGTCACTTTTTCTTAGATCCACAAAATGCTGCATTCCTATCAATTGATGACCAAGATGATATCGAAGCTTCATTGAAGAACGCTGCTGCTGGTCGTAATATCAAGTTGATCGTTGTTACTGACGGTGAGGGAATTCTTGGTATTGGCGACTGGGGTGTTCAAGGTGTTGATATTTCAGTTGGTAAACTAATGGTTTACACAGCTGCTGCTGGCCTTGACCCAAGAACTGTTTTACCAGTTGTCTTAGATGTTGGTACAAACAGAAAATCATTACTTGATGACGACCTTTACATGGGTAATCACCACGAACGTGTTACAGGCGACAAGTACTACGACTTTGTTGACAAATTTGTTGAAACTGCCGAAGACTTATTCCCTGACATGTACTTGCACTTTGAAGACTTTGGTCGTAGCAATGCTGCCAACATCTTAAACAAGTACAAAGATAAGATTCTTACATTCAATGATGATATTCAAGGTACAGGTATTATTACACTTGCTGGTATCCTTGGTGCATTGAACATTTCTAAAGAAAAGCTTACTGACCAAGTTTATCTATCATTTGGTGCTGGTACTGCTGGTGCTGGTATTACTAAGAGAATCTTTGACTCAATGGTTGAAGAAGGCTTATCAGAAGAAGAAGCTAAGAAACACTTCTACCTCGTTGATAAGCAAGGTCTCTTGTTCGATGATACAGAAGATCTTACACCAGAACAAAAGCCATTCACTAGAAAACGTAGTGAATTTGACAATGCTGATGAATTAACAAACTTGGAAGCTGTCGTTAAAGCAGTTCACCCAACAATCTTAGTTGGTACATCAACACAACCTGGTACTTTCACAGAATCAATCATTAAAGAAATGGCCGCTCACACAGAACGTCCAATTATCTTCCCACTTTCAAATCCTACTAAATTAGCTGAAGCTAAGGCAGAAGACCTATTGAAGTGGACTGATGGTAAAGCACTTATTGCTACAGGTATTCCTGTTGATCCTATCGAATACAATGGTACTACATACAACATCGGACAAGCTAATAACGCTTTAGTATATCCTGGACTCGGTCTTGGTGCTACTGCTGTTAACGCTAAGTTGCTTAGCGATGGCATGATCAATAAAGCTGCTCACTCATTGGGTGGTATCGTTGATGCTTCAGAAGCTGGTGCTGCTGTATTGCCTCCAGTTTCAAAACTTGATAAGTTCAGTATCACAGTTGCCGAAGGGGTTGCTCAACAAGCAATTGACGAAAACTTATCAGATGCAACAGATGCTAAAAAAGCTGTTGCCGATCTAAAATGGGAACCTAAATATTAATATATAAATTTTCAAAAAAGGGGAATTAATTTATGGCTGCATTTATCACTTCATTAGAGAGTGTTGCTGAAATCGTTCTAGTTATTGCCTTGGGGTATTGGCTTAGAGGCTCAGGTAAACTAGGCGACGAATTTAAGGGTAATATTTCATTCATTATCATGAAGATTGCCTTACCTGCTTCAATCTTTGTTTCTGTTCTTAAGTATTTGACAAGAGACAAATTAGCAAGTTTATCAGGTGGTTTGGTCTTCACCTTTGCCAGTTTTACAATTGGCTACATTGTAGCTTGGCTTTTAACAAAGATCTTCCATATTAGAAAAGGACGTCGTGGTACTTTCATTAACATGTTCGTCAATGCTAATACAATCTTCATTGGCTTACCTTTAAATATGGCTTTGTTCGGTGACAAGAGTTTACCTTACTTCCTTGTTTACTATGTTATGAACACAATTTCAACTTGGGCTGTTGGTATCTTCTTCATCTCAAGTGATGATCCAACGGTTGATAAGGGTGAAAAGAAGGACTTCAACTGGAAGAAACTTCTACCTGCTCCACTTGTTGGTTTCTTAGTTTCATTAGTATTCTTACTTATTGCTATCCCAGTTCCAGAATGGATCAATAAGACCTTAGACATGGTTGGTGGTATCGTTACACCTATGTCACTTATCTACATTGGTATTATTTTAGCCGATGCTGGTTTGAAATCTATTAAGTTCGACCGCGATACAATTCTTGCCTTAATCGGTAGATTCATTATCGCCCCTGCACTTATGATTGCCATTATCTTAGTTGGTAGATCAATGACAGGTAACACATTGCCTTCACTAGAAAGCAGTTCATTCATCATTCAATCAGCTGCTCCTGGTTTAGCCGTATTGCCTATCTTGGTTGACCAATCTCATGGTGATGTCGATTACGCTACAAACCTTGTTACAACGTCAACGGTTCTCTTCGTTATCGTTGTTCCAATCTTAATGCAAATTGCAAACTTGATTTAATTATTGAAAACAATTAAAAATCACGTTCAGATCCTCCTCAAATAAAAGTAAAGAAAAAGTTCGTCAACATTCTGCGGTTGACGAACTTTTTTTGTATCTTTTCTTATTTAGGTGAAACCAATATAATCAAACGATTTACTAAGTCAGTTATTCTCTTAGCATCTTCAGCAATATCAGTACTCTTCCTATTTTTTACCGTTGAATGATTGACCTGCAATAAACTGATTGAATCTGTTTGGTCATTGAACTGCGCAATCGGCAAAACGATTTCTTGGTCATAAACAGAGATATTGCCTGATTCAACTTTAACGATATGTGACCCCTCTGGCATACTTAAAATATAGCTTTTAATTCTTTTTTGACTAAATTTATCTTGATAAAAACCATAAACAACGTTTAATTCATCCATAATATATTTAATTTCATTATTCATCTAAGCCCACTCCCTTCAAGAGGAAAACACCCTTATATTTAAGTATTACTCACTAACCAAGTAATTGACAAGTCATCGCAAGAAATAATTTTATTTTTCTAGGCTTTTCATCAAAGCATTTTCCAAACTAGGACCGTAAGTTTCTCCAAAAAGATTCAGATGAGCTAACAAATAATACGTTTGATACCAAGGAACACGCTTTTGCCAATTGTCTGCCATGGGATAGGTATCATTGTATCCTCGATAAAATTCTTCGCTGAAGCCACCAAATAATAACGTCATTGCAATGTCCATTTCGCGATTGCCAAAGAAAACATCAGGATCATACAAAATTGGCTGATGGTCGTCTTGAAAGGAAGCATTGCCATTCCACAAATCACCATGTAATAAACTAGGCGTGATGGGATTTTTTGAATAGTATTCACGAATCATTTCTTCAAATTGCTTCATCAACTTATCACGAAAACCATTCCAATTATTTTTTTGCTTAACTTGTTTGATCAATACTTCTAGACGTTGGTTGATGTAAAAGTCAGCCCAATTATCTTGCCAAGTATTGATTTTTTTATTTTTAGCGTTTAAGACATCATGATTTAAACCAAATTTTGACGCATGCTTTTGATGCATCTGAGCCACTAATTTACCTAAATCAAATTGAGACCCAGTTCCAAACTCGATATAATTCAAAATCAAATAGCCATTATTCTTGAAAGTTCCTGATTTAATCACTTGCGGAGCATTAGCTACTGAATTGATCAAATTTAAGCCTTCAATTTCATGACCAAAAAAACTTTGATCATTCTTAGGCTGAACTTTCAAAAAATAATTTTTTTGTGCTGTGGTTATTTTAAAAGCCAAATTAATATCTCCACCAGAGACTGGTTGAACTTGCTTAATATCACCTAAGTTCAATTCATCATACCAACTCTTATCAATTTGCATATCGTCACCCTTTCATCTAGCTTAATTTTAAAGATGATCTCAATTATCTTCAAGAATCAAAACTTTTTCTTGCGAGCTTATTTTACCTAGCGTATCATTAATATGATTGTTTTTTATTATATTCTCTGTTCGTCAAGTCATATTATCTGACAAGCGACTGTTCAGATAAGGAGTGACAAAATTTTGAATGATTTATTTGAAAAAGCCCCAATTCCAAAATCCTATATGCAACTGGCTATCCCAGTTGTTTTAGGAATGGTCGCTAGTATGGTTTATAACCTTGCTGACACCTTTTTCGTAGCTCAGACGGGGAACGCTGATTTGGTGGCTGGAATTGCCTTAGGTAGTCCGCTGTTCTCATTTATGTTAGCCGTTGGTGATATTTTCGGTCTCGGTGGCAGTGCTGTTATTTCACGAGTCCTTGGTAAACATGACTACAAACAAAGCGCAAGAATCAGCAGTTTTTGTTTTTACATCGCGATTGCTCTAAGTTTAGTCTTAACAGCATTACTGCTTTTCTTTGAAAGCCCAATTTTGAATCTTTTAGGTGCAACTGATGCTACTCGTCCCTACATTGCTGACTTTTATCGTGTCTTAGTTTTAGGTTCAACTTTTATTATCGTTTCGCTGGTTCCTGGTAATATTATTAGAACTGAAGGTTTAGCCCAACTTTCTATGATAGCTACCATTAGTGGAACAGTTTTAACAATTATTCTAGACCCGCTTTTCTTATTCGTTTTCCACTGGGGAGCTTCAGGAGTGGCCTTTGCTAATGTCATTGGTTACTTCGTAAATACCAGCTTATTAGTTATTTTTATGCGTCGCGCTAAATCGCTGTCTCTAGCTCCTAAATTAGCACATATTTCCCGTCCTGCTTTTAAGGAAGTCGTAGCTGTCGGGATTCCTGCCTCCTTAACCAACTTGACACAAAGTTTTGGTTTAATGTTACTAAATGTTTATTTAGCCGCTTATGGTGCTCAAGCAGTTGCTGCCATGGGAATCGTCCAAAAAGTTTATATGGTCGTAATGATGATCATGGTCGGTTTTGCCTTTGGAGCTCAACCATTGATTGGATATAATTATGGTGCCAAAAATTGGTCTCGGCTAAAAGGCATTTTACATTTCGACTTAAAAATCGAAGGCGGCTATGCTTTGGTGTGTGCGGTAATTTTAATCATTTTTTCACCACAACTGATTAAGTTGTTCATGAATCAAGCGGCCATCGTTTCAATGGGAACCGTGATGCTACGAGCTATGCTGATTACAACGCCTCTAGTTGGTTTTATTTTAGTCTTTACAACAGTTTTCCAGTCCATTGGAGCTGCAACTAGCGCTTTAATTATGGCCTTGTCACGACAAGCTGTAATTTTAGGAATCGCAATCGTTATTTTGGCAAAATTATTTGGACTTAACGGTATTATTTGGGCTCAACCAGTAGCTGATGTTTTAACCTGCTTAATTGGTTGGTATCTTTATAAAAAAGCCTTTGGCAAGAAAAAACTTGCTCAAGATTAATCAAAAGGAGCTATCTTCATTCCATTTGGAAGATAGCTCCTTTTTTACTTTTAAAATTTACTTTTGTGCTTTAATCTTTGATTGACGCATCCCTAAAATATCCGGCAAAACTACGGCCAAGATTATTAGAATCACGCCGACAATTTGTACCCAATCAACTGTTTCTCCTAGGAGAATAAAAGCCACAACGATCGATGATGGCAATTCTAATGAAGATAGAATTGGTCCAATTCCTAAATCTAAATATGGCATGAAAATTGAATAAGCCACCAGAGGAAATACCATTGAAAATAACGCAATCAAAACGCCCCCTTAATCGTTGGCAAAGTGACTGACGAATGGATTATTTGTGGCGTCCAAACAATCGTTATCAATAAGAAAGCTCCTAAACACAATAGCCAAGTCTTTGATAATGGATCCAAATTATTTCCTAAACTAGCCGTAAACTGCATCGTACAAGCGTAAGCACAAGCGGCTAAGAAACTAAACAACAAACCTAACGGTGAAATTTCTTGCGTAATAGGAAACAGCCCTGCTGCAAGAACTGTTCCCAGTAAAACTAAAATAATATTAAAAACTTGCAGGCGTGATGGCAAACGATGATGAATCACTGATCCTAACAGCGTTGATAGCCAGACAGCTTGCATTAACATAACGGCTGCTACTGCGACGGGAATCAATTTTAACGCTTGAATATAAAAAGTGTTTGTAAAACCAGATGCTGTTCCAGCAGCAATCACTAACCCAATTTGTCGCCAATTAGTATGCTGATTATGCAACCATTGACGACGAATCACTTGGATAATTCCTAATATTACTACGGCACTCAAAAATGACCAAAATAACAATGGACCATTAATGACTCCTTGATGTCGAGCAATTTTAAAGAGCGATGCTGGGATTCCAAAACTAATTGCCCCTAACCCAACAAAAACTGGTGCTAATTTTTTCAAAAAAATCATCCTTCTACTATTATATATAAATAATTCCAACGCAATTCATGTTACACGTAAATTTTCAAAACTGCTATGATTTCTCCAAATCAAAATAATAAATAAGTGCTTTACCATTTAATAGGCAAAGCACTTATTTATTATTTCGTATTTTTGATCAAGCGAGCAATATTTTCTGCCACTTGTTGAACGTTCTTATCTGTATTTTGAATAGCATCTGATAAACTTTCTACACCCGGAACACAAGTGAAGATAGCATCAATTCCTAATGGATAAAGTTCAGAGATTTTCTCACCAATCGAACCAGCAATTGCAATGACAGTTGCCTCAGGATTAACAGCTTTCGTTGCTTTAGCGACTCCAATCGGAGTTTTGCCAAATTTAGTTTGAAAATCAATCTGACCTTCACCAGTTATAACGACATCGGCATCTTTAACTTTTTCTTTTAAATCAGTGAAGTCAATCACGATATCGACTCCAGATTCTAATTTAGAATCAGTAAATGCCAATAAGCCCGCACCTAAACCACCAGCAGCACCAGCACCAGGCACATTTTCCAAATCCTTATTTAAATCACGTTTTAAAATATCAGCATAATGCGATAAAGCGTGATCTAAAAACTCGACCATTTCCGGATTTGCACCTTTTTGAGGTCCAAAGACATGACTAGCACCATTTGGTCCAGTTAAAGGATTAGTCACATCTGAAGCAATAATCACTTTAACATCCTCTAAGGATGCCATTTTTGAAGTATCGATATGGTCTAACTTCACCAAATTGGCTCCACCAAAACTCAATTCCTCACCTTGATTATCTAACAAATGGGCTCCTAATGCTTGTGCCATTCCAGCTCCACCATCATTTGTTGCCGAACCACCAATACCAATAATGATAGTCTTAGCGCCACGGTCAATTGCCGACTTCATTAGTTCGCCAGTCCCAAATGTCGTCGTAATATATGGATTTTGAGTAAATTGATTGATATATTGAATCCCACTGGCTTCGGCCATTTCAATGACAGCTACTTTTCCATCATTTATCAAGCCATATTTAGCAGTAGTCTTTTTACCTAATGGATTAGTCACCGTTTCGGCGATAATTTGACCATTTTTAGCATCGACTAATGATTGAACAGTCCCTTCACCGCCATCTGCCATTGGTACATTAAGATACTTTGCATCAGGATAGACTTTTTCAAATCCTTTACGCATTGATTGAGCAACTTGTTTAGCTGTCAAAGAATTCTTATAAGAATCTGGTGCTAAAACAATTTTCATTTACTTCACCCCTAAAACAAATTTCCGTACATTAATGTTGCGACGATCGTCATTGAAAGTCCAACTAGCATTTCCCAAAAGACAACTGTCATTCTTTCCTTGAAATGCATGTTGACTGCTTCAGCTGTGACGTGGAAATAATTACCATGTGGCAATTGATCGATAACAGTAGCACCAGTATGAACCATAGCTGCTGCACCAGTTCCAGAAATTCCCAAAGACATAATCGACTTGCTAAAGGAATTAGAAGCTAAGATAACACCAGTTGAAGTTGAAGCCGTAGCTGCAGCCATTAAGATTCCGGCGATTGGCGCTAAGAAAGTTCCGGAGATTCCAGAAATTTGAACGACTGAAACCACCTTTTGTGGCAAATTAGAAGCTGAAACTAAGCCAGCTATTGCACCAGCTCCGATTAAAATCATAACAACATCTGTCATTCGAGCAAGTCCTCTAGCCATGTACTTCAAAAATTTCTTTTGTTGTCTCATCGCTAAAGTACCGATCAATCCAGCAATTGGCAAAATATACATTGCATCAAGATTAAATGACGCCAAAACCTTTATTCCTAAAATATCGCCAACTGGCGTAATCAATAATAAGATAACGGCAACTAATGGCGTCACAATAGCTGCTTTTAAGCTGGGTAGATTCTTTGTTTCTTTAGTTTCGGTTTTATTTGTTTTAGGAACGAAACTACCTTTATTCTTAATTAAAGTTGCCAAAATAACTGTCACGATCAGACCAACAATTGCAGGAATAAAATCGGCAATCATTACTTGTGATAATTCGACATTGAAGCCCTTTGCGGCTGCAATGGTATTGGGATTAGGTGAAATAACATTTCCAGCTTTCCCACCACCAGATAAAGCAACTAATAAGGATAATTTGCTGTAATGCATTTTTTGACCAACTTCTAAAGCAATTGGCGCAACAATCAAGACAGCAACAGGAATAAAGATTCCTACACCTGTCAATACCATCGTCGACAATGCTAATGCAAGAATTGCCAACTTATCGCTGAAATGATTGACGATATTAGAGGCAATTACATTTGCAGCGCCAGACTCCATCATGACTCCAGCTAAAACTCCAGCTGCAATTACTCGAATAATAGTCCCCATGACACCAGAACTACCTTTAACAATCGTATCAGTTGTTTGTGACAAGGACATACCTCCGAGTAGACAACCAACGATAGCACCAAAAATCAAGGCATACACTGGATTAACTTTAAATAGAATCAATCCAATCGCCAAAAGCAGCCCTAATAAGGCCGCCCACCAAGCAATAACCATTATATAAAAACATCCCTTCTCAACAAATATTGAGTCAATTGTTAACTATTGAACAATTGATTAACGTGTGTATAATACCGTGATAAAAGGGCAAAATCAATGTGCATTTGCACAAAGTTATTTGTAATTAACGTTGTATTTGTTATCCAAATGGCTTTAAATCAACAACACTATTTTGGTAATTTATTTTAATTTTTTAATCTGCACAAATTGAGGTTGACTTGTCAACAAGTACAAGTTTGCACGTTATTTAACAAGCAAAAATCAATCTAAACGTACACAAATCTTTAAAACAAGGTAAAATGTTCATAATAATTAAATTAATTGTAAACGAAGGAAATAACATGAAATTAGATCCCAATTTGGCTCAAACGATTGTTGATAAAATGATGGAAAATATCCCTTATAATATCAACATGATGAATGAAAAAGGCGTCATCATCGCTAGTGGCGACAAAAAACGTCTTAATTCACTCCACATTGGTGCTATTGACACTATCAAGAGCGGTAAAACTAAACCAATGATTGAATCATATGGTAAATTTGGACAACCTGGAGTTAACATTCCAGTTGAATTTAAACATCAAACAATTGGCGTCATTGGTATCACTGGCGACCCAAAAAAAGTGACTCCTCTAGCCTCTCTATTAAAGGTCTCAACTGAATTATTGATTTCTCAACTCAATGATTCAAAATTAGAAAATCAGCACAAAGAAACCCTCAATCATTTCCTTTACCAGTGGACCAATACTGATAACGTATTAGAAAATGATGAATTAAGTATCCGTGCTCATTCTTTAAATATTGATTTATCATTGCCACGTTTTGCTGTGATCATTGAGACTAATAATACCAACGGCCTCATCATCAATCAAAGCGACTTCCACTTCAATCAGACTGCTGAGCAAATTTTGATTATTACCAAGAAGCAAGAAAATATTGAATACTATTTAGCCTTTTGTCAAAAAAATCATTTTCCTATTGGCATCAGCAACCGGGGGTATAACCTCAAGCAAGCTGTTAAAGAAGCTCAGGCGACAATTAAAGTCACTAAAGAATTGAATCTGACTAATATCTATTATTTTCAACAAATCAAATTCTCAAATGAATTGCTCAACAGCAACCTGTATTCTGACAAATATTTGAGTGTCTTCAAGAATTTTCTCAAAACTAAATCAGGCAATGAATTACTGGAAACATTGGAATGTTACTTTAAGCATAACGGTAACGTAACGGATACGTCACAAGCCCTTCAGGTTCACCGAAATACCACAAACTACCGTCTCAATAAAATATCAGAATTTTTTGAATTGAACTTACATGATTTAACCGATATTTTTCAACTCTATATCAATTTCTTACAATTCAAAAAACAACAGTATCACAAGAAATAGTTGCTTCTTTTAAGTGGACATTTTTTCACTTTATGCTTAAAATTTGTGTGACTAAAAATGTATTGCGAGGTTTAAATAATGGTCTTAATGAATCTTAATTACAGAACAAATTACTTACATACTTACTTTAAAACGACTGTCGTTTTACCAGACACCAACAAATCTGACTATACGACTGTTTGGCTGTTGCATGGCTATACCGGAGACGATACTGCTTGGATCCGGCATGTAAATATTGAACAACTAGCTCGTAAGCACAACTGGGCTATCATAATGCCAGAGGCTAGAAACTCATTTTATTCTGATTCTAACTTTATCCCCTACTATTCTTATTTCATTGAAGAATTCATCCCTAAAATGCAGCATATTTTACCTATCTCAACTAAACGAGAAAAGAATTACATCGTCGGCTCCAGTATGGGTGGCTATGGAGCATTAAAAATTGCTTTTATGAATAATGACATTTTCAGTAAAGTCGCTGCACTTTCACCAATCACTGACATTGAACACTTTCGCGATAATCCTAAGAGCCCAATGGATAAAAAGACCTTTGACAGTATTTTCGACAGCCCTGAAAAGGTTGCTCAAAATCAGTTGATCAATATTTACAACAATCGCCAACCTAAACAACAAATTCTAACTCTATGTGGCGATAGTGATTTTATGCATGAAGACAATATTATGTTTAAGAATTTTTTATCGATTCATGCTAAAGGTAGATATACTTGGATGCCAGTTGAGGGCGATCACTCTTGGAAAACTTGGAGTCAAAATATTGATCGAGTTTTTGACTGGTTATCTTAATTTTTACCGATATATTTTATTTTGCAATCGACGTCTAAGCCTACTTTGAGAGTATTTATAATCAAAAACAACTTGTTATTTTTAATATCTAATCGAACCAATTACGAGTAAATTAATAATTGGATTTAAGATAGTTCTTTACATCGAAAGGAAAATGACAAGATGAATTTAATTCAGTTACATGATTTTATAAAAGAAAATTACGAAGATGGTACATTTCAAAGTACTCAAGATTCTTATCGTCAAGTCAAAAATGACTATCAAGCCTCAAAGGATTTTCATGCCAGTACTGAAGACGATTATCAATTAGGTTATCAACAAGCAATGTCAGATTATCGAAGAGATCATGCTTTTCGTTACTATCCAAAGAGTTTGCTACGTTTTGCCAATGAAATTTCTGATAATAAACTAATCGAAATCACTAATTTTATTGATGGATATAAAAATGCACAAAAAGATATTTCCAAAAAACTATAACTATAAAAAGCATAACTATAAAAGAAGAGAATGAGACATTACGCCCCATTCTCTTTTTTTATTATTAATATCAATTTGAGTAAAAAAAACAAACTAGAAATATTCCAGTTTGCCTTTTTTATATTACCAAACGAATAATCCTACAAAAGCAGCTGACAATAATGATACTAAGATACCTGATAGCAACATATAGCCAACGTTTTTTGAAATAACATCATTCTTTTCTTTATCAACAATGCCCTTGAAACAACCAATAATCATTCCTAGAGTCGAGAAGTTTGCGAATGAAGTGATGAAGACTGTTAAAACAGCCTTAAAGTGAGGGTCAAAATTCTTGATAATTCCTGTAACTTTACCCATAACGACAAATTCATTCGTTACTAATTTTGTACCCATATATTGAGCCATTTGGAAAGAATCATGTGAACTCAGTCCTAACAGCCAAGCAAATGGATACATAATAATTCCTAAAATATGTTCTAAAGTTAACCATGGATTAACTAATTGTAAAATTTTATCGATTAAAGCTGCTAAAGCAACAAACGCAATTACGTTAGCGGCAATAATTAAAATCAAACGACCGGCTCCTAAAATTGAGTCACCTAAGAATGAGAAGAAAGGTTCTTTTTTGCCACCCTCGCCTTGGCCATTCAATTTGGCGATGGTATCTTCTTCAGGCGTGACAGTTACTGGGTTCAATAAACTCGTTACAATAATTGCATTGATAATATTGATGGGAATAGCCGTCAGAATAAATCTTCCTGGCATCATCTGAATATAAGAACCGATAATTGATGCCGTGACACAACTCATTGACATCATAGCCAAAGTGACATTTCTTTGAGCTTTGATTTGCTTTAATTGCAAACTTGAAACTGCCAAGGCCTCTGTATTACCTAAAAACATCATTTCAACTGCAAAGAATGATTCAAACTTTGGTTGACCAGTAATAAAGGATAATCCTTTACCGATCCACTTAATAATAAATGGTAGAACTCCAATGTATGTCAAAATATCAAATAATGGCACAATCAACAAAATTGGAAGTAAAGCACTTGTAACGAAATCCATGCTCTTGACATGGACCCAACTTGGTAGAGCAAATTCAATTCCGACGTAAGCAACTTGTACTAACCAGTTGAATCCATCAGCGGCACCAGAGACGATTGCACGTCCAACTGCAAAACTAGTTAAGAACCAAGCCAAAACTAAATTTAAAGCGACCATAATGGCAATCGACTTCCATCGAATTTCTTTTTTATTCTTAGAAAAGAGAAATCCAATCGCTAGAAAGACGATTACTCCTAAAGCGTTAACTACTAAGTACATACTCATTATATATACCTAACCCCTTTATAAATTTAGAAGTTGCCAATGCTAGATTATTCACTTCTTCAATTAATATTACATGGCGTAAAAATGAAAGTAAATAAATTTAACAAATGTGAACCAATTAAATCGTCTTCATTTTTAAATTAATTATATTGGCTATATAATAATAGTGTTAGCAGTTTCATAACATGAAATATATTCAATAAATAATTATTTGAAGAAATGAGGCAAAATATTGAAGTCAATCACATTCAATCAACAAAAAACGTCAGCTATCGGTATTGGTACTTGGCACATTGGCGAGGGCGATGCCAATAAAACTGAATCAGAAATCAAAGCTCTCCAATATGGACTAGATAATGGCATCAATCTTATCGATACCGCTGAAATGTACGGTGAGGGATTATCGGAAACATTAATCGGCAATGCCATTAAAGACTACGACCGAAGTAAATTTCAATTAATTTCAAAATTTTATCCCTATCACGCGACTGAGAAATTGATTGAAAAAAGTTTAAAAGCTAGTCTGAAACGTCTTCAAACTGATTACCTAGATTTGTACCTATTGCATTGGCGCGGTCAAACTCCTTTAGCTGAAACTGTTAATGGATTAGAGAAAATGGTCAAAGCTGGATTAATTAAAAACTGGGGCGTTTCTAATTTTGATCTCAATGATTTAAAGGAATTAGACTCAATTTCTCATGGTTCAAACTGTCGCATCAATGAAGATTTATATAATATCAGCAGTCGTTCAATTGAATATTCGATTCTACCTTGGCAAAAAGAGCATCAAATGTCATTTGTCGGCTATTCTCCTTTTGGATCAGATGGCGGACAATATCTAAAGATTAAGCCCGTTATTAAAGAGATGGCCCAACAAAAACACATTACCGTTCATCAATTGCTTTTAGCCTGGGTCTTAAGAAATCATGATGTACTCAGTATCCCAAAGACATCTTCAGTTGAACATATGAAAAGTAATCTTTTCGCTGTTGATGTTGAATTTTCTCAATCAGAATTGGATCTTTTGGATGAATCTTACCCTAAGCCTAATGAAAATTCTCAATTAGAAATAATTTGATTCATAGCTACTAAAAGCCTCGACTATTTTTCAATAATCGAGGTTTATTTTTTACTCTAATTTTATTTCCAAATTAATCATTTCTAAAATATCTTCAGCACATTCCGAGCCTTTGTTGCCAGCTTTACCGCCTGCTCGATCTAAGGCTTGAGCCATATTTTCTGTTGTCAAGACACCATAAGTCAGTGGAACTTTTCCATTCAAGGAAGTTTGAGCAATTCCGCTGGCAGATTGAGCACATACATAATCAAAATGAGCTGTTTGACCTTTAACTACAGCACCTAAAGTAATGATTCCATCGTAATTTCTTTGTTGAGAAATCAACCTAGCTATTCTTGGTATTTCCATGGCTCCAGGTACTTGAAAAGTTTTAATATCAGAAGCATTAACTCCACTTTGTTCTAATTTTGCAACTGCTCCATCAATCAACCGATCAGTCACGATTTGATTGAATCTTGAGACAACGATTGCTATTTTTAAACCTTGTCCTTTGATTTCACCTATTACTGGTCTCATTATTCCACGTCCTTTAACATATGATTAAATTTGTTCTTCTTTGTTTGTAAATACTTCAAATCAATTTCATTAGGTACTATTTCTAAGGGAATTCTTTTAGTAACCTTGATTCCTAAACGTTCTAATTGATTAATTTTGTCAGGATTATTAGTCATTAAAGATACTTCATTAATCTGCAATTTATTCAATAAATTAACCGCTAAACCGTAGTTTCTAGCATCAGCTTTAAATCCTAATTTTAAATTAGCTTCCACTGTGTCATTGCCTTCATCTTGCAAACGGTAAGCTTTTAACTTATTGATTAAACCAATTCCACGACCTTCTTGATGAAGATAGATCAACATTCCAGAACCATTATTTTCAATTTTTTTGAGTGATTCCTCCAACTGGGCACCGCAATCGCAACGTTTAGAACCAAAGATATCGCCTGTAAAGCATTCTGAATGGATTCTTAGTAATGAATCAGCCTTCAATTGTCCTTTATAAATTAAAAGGATTGACTTATCATCCTTAGTCAGATACGAACGTAGTCGAAAATGCCCATAACGCGTGGGTAAATCTACATCAGAATCTTCCTTTAACAAATCTTGTTCCGTCATATAACGATATTCAATTAAATCATGAATTGTAATTAAGTTAAGATGCCATTTTTTTGCTAATGGTCGCAAATCTTTTAAACGCGCCATCGTGCCATCTTTTTTAATAACTTCGCAAATGTAAGAGACTGGATTGGCTCCAGCAATTTTTGCTAAATCGACTGCGGCTTCAGTATGTCCAGTTCTTTGCATAACGCCGTTATCTTTTGCTACCAGTGGGAAAATGTGCCCTGGATGATAAAAATCTTGAGCTTGACTGGTAGGATTGGCCAATTGAGAGATTGTTTTGGCACGATCAAAAGCTGAAATTCCAGTCGTTGTCGTCTTCACATCTGTACTAATGGTAAAAGCTGTATTAAATGCATCGTGAGATTTGGTCATTGGTTCAAGATTTAATCGAGTAGCAAATTCTTTACTCATGGGGACGCAGAGTAAGCCCCTTGCGTGAGTAATCATAAAATTGACATTTTCGGGTTTGACAAAATCAGCTAAACCAATCATATCTCCTTCTGACTCTCGATCTGGCGAATCAGCCACGATAATTAATTTTCCGGCTTTTAAATCTTCAATGGCTATTTTGACTTTTTCTATAATTTGATTACGCATGAGAATTCTCCTTAGCAACTTGATTTAAAATATATTTTGCAAGAATATCTGTTTCAAGATTGACGGTTTGATTGATTTGTAAACTTCCTAAAACAGTTTTTTCATGAGTGTAAGGTATAATGCCCACACTAAATTTATCCTCTTTGACATCAATAATCGTTAAACTGACGCCGTCGAGTGCCACAGAGCCTTTTTCAACTAAATATGGTTGATATTTTTCATCAATTGAAAATGTTAAGAGAGTAGAATTTCTATCTGCTTTTTTAGCCAACAACTGGCTCGTCGTATCAACATGCCCTAAAACAAAATGACCATCAAATCGTTTTTTGACTTGCATAGCTAATTCTAAATTAACCAAGCTACCAACTTTAAAATCTCTAATGTTACTCCTTGAATACGTCTCTGGCATTACATCAACGCTAAATTCATCCTTTGAGAAATTGGTAACTGTGAGGCAAATACCATCAATAGCAACGCTTTCCCCTTTTTTTAAACTTGAAAATTTATTTTCAACGATTAACTGATAATTGCCTTTAGTATGTTCGATGCCGTATATTTTGCCGATATTTTGCACAATACCTGTAAACATTATTTTTTCCTCCAAGTTGATATCCTGATGTTGTCTCCTAAAAATTTGTATTTAGGTTTTTGAAATTCAATTGTTTTAATTTGTTGATTTTGACCGTTACATGCTCCCAAACCATTGCCAAATATCATTGGTGCTAGATAAATTACTAAATGATCAATCATACCTGCCTGAGCAAACTCGCTTTGAATTTTACTGCCACCTTCAACCAGCAAGGCTTGAATTTTTTTCTCATTCAACAAATTTAGAATATTTTTGACATTCCAATCGCCAACAAAAACCTCCACATTATCAGGCAAATTACGGTGGGCTTTGGTTTCGCTTAAAAACCAAATTTTGGCTTGATTTTCAAAGATCCTTTTTGATAAATCAACTGAATTAACATCTCTGACTAAAACAATTCTAACCGGCGGAAATTTCATTTTTTTATTACGAACTGTTAATTGCGGATTATCAGTCTTGAAAGTATTTTCACCAATCAAAACAGCTTGGTTATTACTACGTAAATCCTGTGCATCGTCATACGCAATTGAATTAGATATTAATGAGCGCTCGTTTGAAAATTTGTTAATTTTTCCATCCAAAGTCATTGCATATTTTAAAGTCACTAAAGGACGATGATTATTAAAAGAAAACATATAAGCTTGATTCAGGTCCGTTTTTATATTTAAGTTTTCAACTTCTATCCCGTGATCTTTTAAATATTTGACTCCGTGCCCACTTACCAAAGGATTAGGATCAAGACTTCCTATCACGACTTTTTTCAATCCAACTTCAACAATTCGTTGAACGCATGGTGGTGTCTTGCCAAAATGAGAGCACGGTTCCAAAGTTACAAAAATCGTTGCGCCTTTTGCCATTGATATATTTTTTAAATTGTTTAAAGTATTGATTTCGGCATGTTCATGACCAAAAGTTTGATGATGACCACTAGCTAAAACCTGACTATCTTTGACGATTACAGCACCAACTTTTGGATTAAGCCAAGTATCCGTTCCTTTCCTAGCTTCATCAAAAGCTAATTTCATAAAATCATTCATAATAATCCTATTCACCCCACAAAAAAAGGGCTGTACGATAAATAAAGTTGATAGGTATTTTGCCATAAACTTTATTTTTGTATACCATTTATTAGTAATAACCATTTAAGAACACCAAAAAAGGACACCATTCATGCCCTTTAGATGTTCGACCCTCTACAGCTTCACAATGAAAGGAATTTGAATGATGCCCT
>NZ_VDFO01000015.1:0-55699 GCF_009600995.1 Companilactobacillus halodurans
GTTAAACTACAAAACTCCACGGGAACTATTCACTAGTTTCTGTGGAGTTTAGAAATGTACTTTTCTGGTACTGATATATTTCGTATTTATTTTTGGACAAGTGGCTAACTTGTTCTTGTAATTTTCGATTTTATTTTGATTGGGGACTGGCTCACTTAGAATTTCATTAGCTGTTTGGTTAAGAACGGAACCCTTGATATAAGGAAAATCATTGACGACCATTTCCCGGACATTATCAGCAGCTGGTTCAATGTGAAATTGTAAGCCAATGACACGATGATTCATCACGAAACCTTGATTTTCCAAGTTATCATTTGAAAAGAGCAATTGGGCTTCATCAGGAACTTCAAACATTTCTTCATGCCAGTGCAAAACTGTCAATTCTTCGGGAATATCTAAAATTCTCGTATCACGACGATAAACTGGTCCCCAACCGACTTCTTTAGCGGGAGCTTTTTTAACTTCATATCCCATTGTCTTCACGATTTGTTGAGCTCCGTAACAAGCTCCAAAAATTGGTTTATCTTGGTCTAACAGTTCTTTAATTAGACTGCGCTCCTGTTTGATCCAATCCAAATCATCATTAGGACTCATTGGTCCGCCTAAAATTACCAACATATCAGTTTCTTTGGCTGTTGGTAAAAATCCATATTGATAAGGATGATAAACGTACATTTGGTGGTCATGCTCATTTGACCACTGTTGAATCATTCCTGGACCTTCATTTGGGGTGTGTTGCAAGACATTTATTCGCATAATTTTTCCTTTCGATGACGAGTATTAAGATAGTAATATTATAGCATCTCAACCGAGAAATTTATTTTTTCAAAAATATTTTGAAAGCATCTTTACCCAATTAAATGGTACTCTTAACTTGAATGCAGGTACAAAAAAAGCCGAGTTTTTAGCTCGACTAGCCTATTTCATATATATTAAATCTTGTCTTTCTCATTTCGAGAACTTTCCTTTAGTGTTCTGTGAACTTTCAATCTGGCAACGCCAATATCTCTGACATTCTCCATCGCAAATCGATTGGTAATGCTATCTTTTCGAGAGATGTAATGATAGAGCGGCTGATTGTCCAAATAAAAATTCTTAGCCAAGGTCGCATATTCGACGTTGAAAACTTGGTCTTCCATTAAATCGAGATCGGTTTGAAAAATCAAATGATTCTCTTCAATAATTGAACGGACGTAAGCTTTGTTCCACGTGTAACCCATTACGGTTCCAGTCATCTTGATAATTTGTTTGACGACCTCATCGCGACCGACGATTGACGTTTTATGTTTTGTGAACTTGTTCTTGACCTTGCCGTTCTCATTTTCATTGAAAAAACCACAAGTGACCATTTGGACGTTCTCTTGTTCAAAAATCGACAAGAAGTGTTCAACATAATTAGGTTCAACCCAATCATCACCGTCAATAAAAGTCACTAACTCACCGTCAGCCTTTGCTAAACCGGTATTACGAGCTGTGGAAACGCCAAAATTCTCGGTATGGCAAACTACATCAATCCAATCATAGTTTCGCTCATAAGAACGAATTATTTCTTGGGTAGAATCTGTCGAGCAATCGTCCACAATAATTAAATCAAAGTCTTGATTAGTCTGAGCAATTACTGAATCAATCGCACTAGAAATATAATCAGCTACGTTATAAGCTGTCATAATAATTGAAAGTTTCTTTTTCACCATATATCACCTTAGTAATATAATACTATAACGACCTAAATACGCAATGAATCGGGGAGGATTAAAATGAAGCGCATATTAAATCTTGAAGGTGCCATAAATTTACGTGAACTTGGTGGATACCCCACTAAAGATGGTACAACAATTAAATATAATAAACTCCTTCGTTCAGGAGATATAAGTAACTTAACAAATAAGTCTTTAAAATACCTTAAAAATTATGGATTGAAGTACGTCGTCGACTTCCGTTCCACTAGCGAGCAAAGGACTTGGGCCGATACGACCTCAAATTTTTATAAAATTTATTCTGACCCCGTTTACCCACTTCGAGGCAACGGGCAAAAACTAGTAAATTTAGTCAAGCACGATGAATATTCCTATTTGGGAGCAATTTATCAAAGCGTCGTTTTAGATGCTCATGGTCAACAAGCTTATCGGTTTCTTTTCAACTTGATGTTAGATAATGACCAAGATAAACAATCGTTACTCTTTCATTGTGCTGCCGGAAAGGATCGGACGGGAATTGGAGCTTTGCTCATCTTGAAAGCTCTGAACGTCGATTACGAGACCATCACTAAAGACTATCTTCTAACTAATTTAATGTATGAAGATACCAAAACTATCGAGAAGACTTTAAATGATAAAAACGGTAATCAAAGTATCAATAAAATGAATATGACCAAAGGTGACTTCCAAAGTATTACTTCAATTTTTTCTGCCATCGACCATTACTATGGCGATTTCGAAAATTATTTAAATACTGCTATGGGAATCGATAAAGATAAATTGGCTAAACTAAAAGCAATTTATACAGAATAATCACCTTTCTAATATTAATTTATATCAAACTAGATTGGAAAAGCCGATTTGCTTTTAGCTATAATAAACGTGCAGGGAGGACATCTCACCTCTTACCTCAAAATCCAGCTGTTCTCCCTGCAATGACCAATATCTAACATTTTCCATACCTAAAAGTTTGACTAATACAAAACCAACAATCGTTTTCCTCACTTATTCTTCCCGATAGGTGAGGTTTTTTATTATATAATTTTATTTTTTTAAGCAAACTCTAAGAATATTTTGTATAATTAAGATTCGGATATACAACATGTGACATTTCTGTGAACTTTCGCTGAATGTCTTCCTATAAAATGGGTTGTCTTGTATACTTATTTTGTCAACATAATGGAGGAATGCAAAAAATGTTTTGTCCAAATTGTGGCCATAAAGTCGATCCAGATCAGAAATTTTGTGATAACTGCGGCTACGCCCTAAAAAAGAAATCTACACAAGATACAAAAACTACTAGTGAACCAAAAGATGATGACACCATTCGTTCATTGTCTGAAATCGAAAATGAATTAAATCAAGAAGAACCTGAAAAAAAGGACACTAAAAAAGAGGCTCCTTTACAACAAGCCCCTGCTCAACAACGTGAATATGGATCTTTTGACCATCCAAATCACAATTCAACACCTCGTCCTGATCCAGAACCTGAAATGAAGACTTTTAACAAATCAACAACCACTTCAAATCGTTCTTCTTTCAGCAAGACAAGTGCTGATGAACCAATTGATGATAAGACTCAAGTCTATAGTAAAAATGACTTCAATCCAATTTCACAAAAGCCATACAAAAAAGCTCAAGAAGAAACACATCATAATACTTATGAAGACCCCATCAAGGATCCAATCAAAGATCCTTTTGGACCAACAGAAAGTGAACGTCGTGCCGCACAAGCTAAGATAAAAGCTGAAGAGGTCGACCCTAATGATGGTCTCATCCATAACATGATCAAATTTGCGAAGAATAACGCTTATATCAGTATTTTTGTAGTAATTATCCTTGCAATTTTATTGGTAGTAAAAAGAAATTATGGTTTTGTTGGTTTAGCAATTGCTATTATTGCTTGGTTCCTCTTATCGCAATTAGGACATGGTAATGAATTAGGTGCGAATAAGGCTTTGAAAAAAGAGACTTCTCTTAAAAAAGACTCTAATTCAAATCCTGACAATTCCCAAACACCAAATTCTGATTATCAAGCACGCCCTGCTCATCAAAAGAAACATGAAAAATACGACCGAGCAGCTGAAAGATTGAAGCCTAATAGAAAAACAACTCGGCAAAAAGTCATTATTGTAGCCTCAATCATTGGTTTTGTTGCTTCAATCAGTGGTCCATTTCTAGATGGCCTTTCACTATCAAGTACCATTGCCAACGCTGCTAACTATACAGCTAACCTTGGTGCTCAAAACACTTGGATTACTAATGGTTTTTCAGCAATTCGCTTGATTTGCTTTATGTCGCCTGTTATTGCTTTGATTGCTGGTTGTTTCAGATCACGTGGAAGTATTCGTATAACAAGAATCTTCACTCTATTGCCAACGATTCTCTACGCCGCTCTTTATGCAATTCTTTATGCCGGAGTAGTAAATTCAAGTGCTATCACTGGCCAAGTTGCTGTAACAACAAGTGGTTCTTTTGGAACTAGTTTTTATGTTCTAATTCTCACTTCAGTAGTTTCATTAGTAATGGCGTACTCATTACGTCCAAAACGAATTTAATAAAATACCTTTTCATTGTTAATTTAATAATGAAAAGGTATTTTTTATTCACTTTTTAATAAATAAATTCATAATATTTAGAATCATTACCTAATTATCCTCTGATATACTTATTTTATATAAGTGTATCGGAGGTTATTTTATGAAGAAAAATCATAAAAGTAATAAATTAAAATTATTTTTACTATTGTTGATTCCTTTGATACTTTTAATCGCTTCGTCAGCTTCATCATCACAAAAATCCGTTCAGGCAGATGATGAAGAAGTCGTCGTGACACCTAAATTTAAGCCAAATAACGATCCCGTGAAATTTTTAGGAATTTGGCTTTCTAATGGTTATGGACTTCAACCTAATGCCGATTCTTATACCACGGTCAATTCACCTGTTACCTTAAGAACCGATGCTGGAAGATCTGTCTGGTCAGTTCTTTTAGGGCTATTTGATAGTGCCCATTATCGCTGGTGGAAATCGACTGATGGCAAGAAATGGACTGAAGTTAGTAAAAGCGATAATGGTTATAAGAAAAATATGACTGTCACGCCAACAGAAGTGGGAACCGTTTGGTATCAACTGGATACTCAATACTACACATTACTTACGCCTCTGTTTAAAACGCATATCTACTCACAAGTTGCCGCTGTTCATGCTTTACCAGAACCAGTTGATGCACGGTCATTAGATGTGACAGTTGATGATGATTACCTCTACAACACTAGCGACGAGTTATCAAATACAACTTTTGCTCATGCTAAGCCAACGCCAAATAATGCTACTGGCGAACTAACTTGGTCAGTTGACGATACCTCTTTAGCCACAATTGATGAAGATGGTAAAATCACCGCCAATAATAAGGGTTTATCTGGTGATGTAAAAGTTACAGCCACAATGACCAACACCAATAGTCCAAATATCAGTGATTCAGTAATGGTTCACATTGGTGGTGGACTCGATGATCAAACTGTTAAATCAGGTCAAACAGCTACTTTCACTTTAAGAGGAAATACTGGTGGCAGTAGCGATGATGAAGATGAGAACTCTGGTTCCGTAACCGTTGATTGGTACAAGTATGCTCCAAATTCTGATACGAAAGTACTTGTATCCAGCGGTCAAGATACAAGTTATACGACCGATAAAAATACTATTAGTGACGACGGTTCATATTTCCAAGCCATCGTTACTTTGAAAACCGGTAAAATAACTAAAACTATTACCTCAAACAAAGCTAAGTTAACCGTCATCCCGGCAGGAACACCTGATATTCAAATCAATAATTCTATGCTCAATCAAACTTACTCTCATGAAGACAATACAGAACATGAACTGCACGACGTAATTACTGATGATGAAGTTACTTACCATGATACTTTGACTAATAAAAGTACTGAAGGATTACTAAAAGATGGTTTTTACGTTTTGCCATTGAAAAAAGGAACTGTTGTAAACTCAGTTAAAGTCGACGACAAAGCTATATCATCCGACCAATATTCAATTGTTAATCAAGGCGATAATGATAATTTAGTAATTGATATTGGTGATATCCCTGTCAGTGGGAATAAGGACATTCAAGTTTCGACAAGTGCTACAAACATTACCGAAAGTTCCAGTTTCCAATTCACGCCATACGTTTATGGAACTGACAATGATGGCGTCGTCTATCGTCAAGAAGGAACTTCAGAAACAATCAACTATTTGTCCAACCAAATCAAAGCTGACGTTCAAGATATCGACTTCGGAACGATTCATGCTTATGGGCAAAAAGGCCTGCAATACCGCCCTAGTGAAAGTAACGCTCCCAATAATATCGTTGATGGAAATGACGAGCGGCGCGATAAAAAGAAATTGAAAGTTTTCGTCTCTCAAAATACTCCGTTTACTGATGCTTATGGAAATACTCTACCTGTAAGTCTTCGGTACTATGAAAATGGAAACTATCTAGATGTTTTAAACAATAAAGTACCTGTGCAACAAGTTGAACAAGATGATAAATTTGAATCTATTTCTTGGGATAAGAAAGATGGTCTCTTATTATCCTATGACAGTTCAATCGGTTTTAAAGCTGGCAAATATTCTACTACCCTAACGTGGAATTTTGAAAACAGTCTATAATTCTACTAATTTTTCGACATAAAAACTTAAATTCCATTTTTGCAAATAAATTCCTCCTGAATTGGATATACTCTTTATTGGTATAGACATCTTAGGAGGAATTTTTATGTTATCGCCAAAATATTTTAAAAAGCGAAAATTTCTTTGGCCTTTATTATTTTTTCATATTGTTATTTTAGGCTTTTCAACTACGGAGATTCATATTGCTAAATCAGATACTATTTTAAAGGCATCACAATCTGCAGGTTTCCCTTATCCAGAAACACCGAAATATTCATGGTTTGAATTTCTTCATTTTTATTTTGATCCACAATTGAAATCCGATTATTATGTTCCGCTTGGTCAATCTCTAAGTTTAAATGTTCAAGGAAAACATCCATTTTTTTACCCTTTTCCATCTATCGAATATTCTTGGGGAATGAGTGAAGATGGCTTTCATTGGAAAAAGATCAATCAATCTAAAAATACTAGTTCTTTAAAAGTTGATACCAATAAAGTTGGTGACTTTAAATATCAAGTTAAATCTGATTTTTTCTACATATCTAAAAGTATAGGTTCTATTAATTCTAAAGTTGCTACAGTTCATGTAGTACCTAATCCTATTCCAACATTGAGCTTAACCATATCAACTGATTCTAATTACCTGCTTAACCATAATAGTGATTTTTTACCCACAACGACAAAAGCTTTTGGAATGCAAACACCAAAAAATGCTACAGGGAAAATAAAATGGTCGACTGATGATCCTAAATTAGCAACTATTGATTCAAATGGTAAAATCACTGCTAATAAAAACAATAAACCTGGTACAGTCAAAATCACTGGAACGATTGACGATGCCGATAATTCTTCTGAACGTATTTCACGAAAAGATAAACAAAATCAACCAAAAAGTGCTTCCACTAATATAAAAATTGGTGGTGGATTGGATGAAAAAACAGTTAATGTTAATCAAACGGCAACATTTAATTTAGAACTTGGCCAATTTCTTAAAGACAATATTACTAATGGTAATTTTACTGTTGATTGGTTTTATCGAGATAACTCAACTAATACGGTCAAGTCAATTCCCTCCTCAAAAAATCAAACTTTTATACAGATTTCAAATCCAGATTTAAAAAATAATCAGAATAAATATTTTGCAAAGATTAATATCAACAAGAAAATAATTACTATCAAAGATAAAAAAATCGAAAAAACTTTCAAAACAAACGAAGCAACTTTAACTGTTCTCCTCTCAAAAGAACCTAAGGTTGATATTTCTACTAAAATTTTGAACCAAACATATCAAGACCAACAAGATACTGATCAGCAATTGACTAACATTGCCACTGGAGACAAGATAACTTATCAGATAGCCTTAAATAACATCAGTGTTGCAGATTTCCCCAATTCAAATTTAGATTTACCACTTCTCCCTAATACCAATATCAATTATATAAAATTAGATGACATTCAAGTTCCAAGTGAAGACTATTCAATAGGCCAAATAGATGGAACCCTTCATTTGAAAATCAACTCAATTCCTAGTACAAAAGAAAGAAAAATTGAAATTTCAACAATTACTCCCAATATTTCTCGAAAAACTTCTTTTGATTCCACCATCAATTTTTCCGGAAAAACTACAAAAGATGAATCTTACAGCAATCGTAGTCAACAACTGCATTTTGACTACACTACCAATAAGATTGGATTAAAGTTCAAAAATATCTTTTTTGAACAAATTCAAATTTCAAATAATTCTTTATTTAGTCCTCTAAAATACCGTCTCAAGCAAAACAATGCTCCTGAAAATATTGTCGATGTTGATGATCAGCGGCGAAATAAACGTCCTGTCAGTATTTTTCTAAACCAGTCTGAACCCTTACAAACTAATGATAAAAAGATTCTTAATTCTGACTTGCGCTTTTATCAAAAAGAAAATTATCAAAATATCTTAAATACTCAAGTCTTAGTTACGAAATCTCAAAAAGACCAGCCTTTAAAATCAATCAAGTGGGATAAAGAAGAAGGCTTGTTACTTTACTTAAAGGAACGGACTCCAAAACAAGGTAATTATTCCGCAACTTTAAATTGGATTATCAAAGATAGTATCTAGCACAAAACTTTACATAGAGTACGATTGGCAAGTTTTTCATTGGATAAAGTCTTTGAATGTTTATACTAAAAGGTAGGAGAAATAGAAACTATTAAGAGTAGTTCCAGTTTCTCTTAGCCTTACGAAAGTAAGCTTGCGTCGACCAAGACGTCACCGATTAATTAATCGTAATTAAGGTAGATGCAATTCGAATGGGATTAGTTCTAAAAAATTGGGTTGAATCGAGATGAGACAAAATCAAAAGAAATTTAGATTTTGTAGTATCAATCAATGTTAATTCGTAAACCTCGTATTTGGAGTCAGCTTCTGCTCCCTTTTAAATTCAGTAAGCTATTAATTTTCGTAACGAATCCTCCAAAAACACAAATTAGTCTAGACAATAAAGACCCCGGAATAAATCAGTTTTTAACTGAAATTCCGAGGTCTTTTAGTTTTATTTTACTTTTCTAAAAATAACATGCGATCAGCAATATTAGTAATTATTCCATCAGCACCCCATTTAAGCAATTCTTGGGCACGGTTAACATCATCGACTGTCCAAACGTTGACTTCATAGCCATAATCTTTCATTTGTTCCAATTTGGCTTGAGTTAAGCCGGAACTATCTGGATGAACAATTTTGGCATGGCAAGCTTGCATAACCAAATTCCAGTCATCACCCAAAGTTTCACGACTGAATAAGACAGCGTACTTCA
The DNA here is from genome assembly GCF_009600995.1 of Companilactobacillus halodurans. Lineage (NCBI taxonomy): Bacteria > Bacillati > Bacillota > Bacilli > Lactobacillales > Lactobacillaceae > Companilactobacillus > Companilactobacillus halodurans. Next base: position 9,156 of record NZ_VDFO01000015.1, read on the forward strand.
AATTAGGACGCAATTTATACATTTTTTCGAGCATAATTGGATTAAAACTAGAGATAATTAAATCTACATGATCGTCCAAGTTATCTAAGGCTTCAGCAAATTTTTCAACTAATTTATCAGCTAAATAATTAGCGTTGTCCCCTACAACTCCTTTTAGCTCGATATTAGCATTGACTTTGTGGATATTAAGAAAATCAATTAGTTGATCCAACGTTGGTACCTTTTCGCCACGGAATCTCTCCGCAAACCAGTACCCTGCATCGGCATTCAAAACATCTGAACTATCTACTGTTTCAATTGAACCAGATTGATTTGTTGTTCGGTTCAATTTATCATCATGAATTACAAAAACTTTTTCGTCTTTAGTAATACTTAAATCAGTTTCAATCCATTTAACATCTTGGTTTACTACCACGTTAAATGAAGCCATGGTATTTTCCGGCGCCAAAGTCGGTATTCCTCTATGAGCAATAATTTTTTTATCCATCATAATCCTCCATTAAATAGAGTATACATCAAAGAGCAAGGAGCTAAAAAACCGAGGTTACAATTTGTAACCCTCGGTTTTATTGCTTTTTAAGCTTTTTTATATCGGTTTAAACATATCTTTTCAGTGTACTATTTTTCTTAGGCTTGGTATCTTGAAACACCGTCTAAGAATGTTTCTGATAATGTCATATCATTATCTAAGACAATGAAATCAGCATCTCTACCTTCAGCGATGATACCACACTTATCAAGTACTTTTGAACTCTTAGCTGCTGTATAACTTGCCATTTCTACAGCTTCTTCGTCTGTAGCGATGTTCCAGTCAACAACATTCTTGATAGCGTCTTTTAATAGTAAGATACTACCAGCCAAGTTGTGTGTTTCATCCTTTAATCTAGCTGTTCCATCAGCAACGACAACTGGTAATTCACCAAGAACGTAATCGCCATCTGGCATTAAGCCGGCACGCATACAATCAGTAATCAAGGCAACATGTTCTGCGCCTTTCTTTTCAATAACGATTCTAGCTGCAAATGGGTTAACATGGTGACCATCGCAAATTAATTCGTCATCTACTAGATGCATGGAAAGTGCTGCACCAACCATCCCAGGAAGACGGTGATTCAAGCCACTCATACCGTTATATGTATGTGTGAATCCTGTAGCGCCTGCTTCGACACAAGCCTTTGCTTGTTCAAAAGTAGCATCACTGTGTCCTAAGTAAACTGCAACGTCATCAGAGGCAACTTCTTTTACAAATTCTGGAGCACCTTTTCTTTCTGGAGCAATTGAGATTTTCTTAATCATGCCGTGAGCAGCATCTTGCCAATCCTTGAATTCTTCAGCATCTGGATCTCTGAAATACTTAGGATTTTGAGCACCTTTGTGTTTTTCTGTGTAGAAAGGTCCTTCAAAATGGATACCTTGGATTTTAGCACCAGTGGCCTTCTTGTAGTTATCGCCGATTGTTTGGCAGATGTGCTTAAGTTGGTCGTGTGATGCTGTCAAAGTTGTTGGCAACCATGAAGTTACACCAGCCTTCAAAAGGCCCTCTGACATTTCATTCAATTTGTTAAAGTCATCATCCATTACATCGTGTCCAACAAGACCGTGGATGTGAGTATCAACAAGACCTGGGGCGATAAATTTGTCAGAATAATCAACAATTTTGCCTTCAGGCTTTTCATCTTCTGTAGTAAAGAATTTACCAAACTTACCGTCATCAGTAACTTCTAGGTAGCCACCGTTTTCAGTTGTGTTTTTTAAAAAGAATTTCTTAGCATGAATATAATATGACATAATCTAGTCTCCTTACTAATTTTAACATGTATATTATAGCATTTTATATCGGTCTATACCACGAAGATAATTAAAAAATGGAGATAATTAATTCTCATCTCCATTTTTTATTCACTTCTAAGCTTGATATCTAGAAATTCCGTCCAAGTATGTTTCTGACAAAGTCATATCATCATCTAAGACAATGAAATCAGCATCCCGACCTTGAGCAATGATTCCACATTTATCAAGAACTTTTGAACTCTTGGCTGCTGTGTAACTTGCCATTTCAACAGCTTCTTCATCTGTGGCAATATTCCAGTCGACAACATTTTTAATAGCGTCTTTCAACAACAAGATACTACCAGCTAAACTATGTGGTGCTTGTTTTAATTTGGCAGTCCCATCAGCGACAACAACTGGTAGTTCACCAAGAACATAGTCGCCATCTGGCATCAATCCAGCACGCATACAATCAGTAATCAAAGCTACATGTTCTGGTGTTTTCTTTTCAATGACGATTCGAGCAGCATAAGGGTTAACGTGATGGCCATCGCAAATCAATTCGTCATCTACTAGATGCATGGAAAGTGCTGCACCGACCATTCCAGGTAAACGGTGATTTAAACCGCTCATTCCATTATACGTGTGCGTAAATCCAGTAGCACCAGCTTCAACACAGGCTTTAGCTTGTTCAAAAGTAGCATCGCTGTGGCCCAAGTAAACTGCAACATCATCAGAGGCAACTTCTTTAACAAATTCAGCTGAGCCTTTTCTTTCTGGAGCAATAGAAATTTTCTTGATTAATCCATGAGCAGCATCTTGCCAGTCATTGAATTCAGCAACATCTGGATCTCTGAAGTACTTAGGATTTTGAGCACCCTTGTGTTTTTCTGTATAGAAAGGTCCTTCAAAATGGATACCTCGAATCTTAGCACCAGTAGCTTTTTTGTAGTTATCGCCAATCGTATGACAGATGCTTAGCAATTGATCATGTGAAGCTGTCAAAGTTGTTGGCAGCCATGAAGTTACCCCAGCCTTTAGAAGACCTTCTGACATTTCATTCAACTTATCAAAATCATCATCCATCACATCGTGGCCAACTAATCCATGAATGTGAGTATCAACTAAACCTGGCGCAATGAATTTATCAGCATAATCAACGATTTTCCCAGCAGGCTTTTCATCTTCTGCTGTATAAAATTGGCCAAACTTGCCATCGTCAGTAACTTCGAGATAGCCACCATTTTCAGTAGTATTTTTCAAAAAGAACTTTTTAGCATGAATATAATATGACATTTTAAATCTCCTTAATTTCTGTCTTAAAGAAAAGGCTGAAACACATAATGTTTCAACCTTTTTGGATAAAAATCATTATTCGTAATCGTGAATCGTGACACCTTTAACGACACGGTTAACTGTTCCGCTTGCTGAAGGAGTGTCTGGCGTATTCTTAACTTTAATTGAATTCATCAAAGCAAATGTTTGTGCAAAGATAACATCTGGCAAAGCTTGATAAAGTTCAGGCAAATCTTTGTCGCCACTTTCAATCAAGAAGTTGCTGCCAGAGAAATTATTATCACCACTCGTACCTACACCGACAACTTCTTCACAAATATCGTCACCTTTGATTTCTTCCAAAATATCAACGTCGTATTGACGTGTGTACTTATCATTATTTAAGAAATCGAAGACGATAGTCCGGGTGTTAACGTAGGATTTAGGACCATGACGAAAGCCCATTGATGAATCAAAGATGGTCGTTAATTCACCAGCCGTCAATTCAAGAACCTTCAATTGAGCTTCACGAGTCAAGCCTGATAATGAACCACTACCTAAATAAGTAATTCGGTTGTAATCAAGATCGGCATAAGCTTGAATTTCATCCTCACGACTGATAACTTCTTGACCCATTTTAATCATTGTTTTGACCCAGTCTGACTTTTTATCTTCATCATTTGTGTCAAAAATCAAAGCAGCTGTGAGAGTCATACAAGAAAAGCTTCCTGTCATGGCAAAACCTTTATCATTTGAAAGTGCTGGTTGTAGCAATAAGAGATTGGCATCTTCGTTTTCAGCTTTTTTAGCTAAATGGCCTTCTGGAGCACAAGTGATCGTGATTTGGAAAAGATTCTTCACGATTTTTTCAGCTAAATCAACCGTAGCTACACTTTCAGGACTATTGCCGCTTCTCGCAAATAAAACCAGGATTGTTGGGTCGTCACTTCTTAGATTATCCAGAGGAGCGGACACAATATCTGTTGTAGGAATGCTCTCAAAAACAAAATGAGCTGTATCGCCAACACGATTCAAGTATGGTCTTAAAGTATCGCCAACATAGGCAGAAGTTCCGGCACCAGTGAAGATAACACGAATTTTTTGAGTGGGGTAAGTGGAAATGATTTTATCTATAAAGTTATCTATCTCTGATTTTTTATCAGTATAATTTTTGAAAGCTTCTTGCCATAAATCTGGTTGTTGTTGAATTTCACGGGTCGTAATTTTTGCACCCATTTCTTCTAATTCTTCATCAGTTTTTGTAAACATTGTTTTGAATCCCTTCTCTATTAATTTTTAATCTAAAAATTTAATGTGAACGACCATCAATTCCCTTAGATTAAAGTCGATGTGGTAGATTCCTTTAGAATCCAGTTGGACATCTAAGACTTTGTTTTTCATTTGATTATCTATATCTCGATAAGTTAGGGATACCTTCTTCACATTACGATCTTTTAAGAAGAAATTGATTCCAGAAACATCATCAATCGACCAATTACTAATAATCATCGTCGTTTGTGCTGAATCAATCACTAATTTGCAATTGTACATATCGACAAGATGAGGCACGCTCAATTGCTCTTCAAAAAACTGTTTCAAATCTCCCTCACGGATATCCGTATATTGTGCTTGCCAGCCATACTTTGCTGAATCCATCATTGGCAGACAATAGAATTTGTCATCGCTAACTGTGACAGAACCCAACTTTTTTTCAAAGCGATTATAAGCTGAAGAGTGAACTGTTACCGGCATTGCATAATCAATTTTTACGTAATCACCCGTGTGTGTAAGCATCGTCAATCTAGGATTGTTGATGCCAGATATCGTTTCGTTATCGAATTGTTCAAAAGATTGTTGTCCGCTACGATTTTTCAAAATTTCAATTGATCTAGCATTGATTAACTTCAACAAATGACATTCATTTAAGACCTCAACAGCATCTCCGTCCAACAAAATAAAATTACGTTTAAAAAGTTGTTCGATTTGTTCATTTGCTAAAGTATTTAAAAAGTTTCCGGTCACAGCTACAGTCTTATTTTTGATTTCCTGATCAATAAAATTAATTGGCTTCATTGCAAATCCCATTGTTGAGAGCAATTCGAGCCACTGCGTCTGCGAAGCCATCAACCCTTCTAACGTATCCGTAGTATCAACTTTTGCTTTGACAACATCTTGATTCATTGGAATAACGATTCCACAGCGATTCTCTAAATCAATGCCAAACTCATTCAAGAAGTCTAGGAATTCCTTGTCCGAATTGAGCAATGAATCGTAGTGGTATGTTTGATTTATCCCATCACCCATCATGCTAAACATATTCAACAAGACGCCATTGGCATGAACTAAACTTGTGGTATCTAATTGAAATTGCGTAAACTTGTTAGATTTAGCGTAGGGAGAATACAAGAAACTTTCCATCTCTGGATAAATCTTGTGACGTGGTCCAATTTCCGTTCTGGTTGCCACGGTATATTTTTCAAAATCACGTGCGTATTGTTGTGGACTAACTTCGTTATAAGCTGGCAAGTGTGGCCTTGATACTGCAGGAGTATCTGGACCGCTTAATTCATCTAGCAATTTTTGCCAATCTCGACCTTCTAAGGCGTGAACTTCTGGCCAAGAACTCATTAATCCTAAAGTAGTCTCGGGTGACACTTCATGAACTCTTTGTTCAATCAAGTGTGCTACTTGTAAAATTTCTTCACGAGCAACTTTTAAATAGGCATTACGATATTTATTTTCGCCACCTTTAAACATCAAGTCGACGAATTCTTGACGGGACAAGTTTGTTCCTAAAGCATCGTTATAACGCTTCATGTGATCTTCACAAAAACATCCCAAAGCAAATGGTGCATTCTTATAATGTCTAAAGTCATCTTCAAGCCACAATTCATGTGGTTTGATACTAGCCCAAATGGCATAGATTTTACTAATGTATTCCCCAAAGCCTGCGTATCCTGGACAAGCCATTGAAAGACTCTTTACACCTTGGTAATTGACCATTGGTTTGATATCGAGTTCTTTTTTCAAAGGAATCCCGCGATCAGAGTGGTTCAAGGTCGTCCACGGATTTAAGCTGACGGTAATACCTAATTCTTTAATTGGTTGACTGATTTCATCAACATTTTTAATTAACTCTTTGGCTTTATCTAAAGTAATATGTGTATCTGACAACTCTTCTTGATTTAGGAAAAAGGCAACATCAGAAATATGAGCTTTTTTGACAAAATCAATTAATTTCTGTTTTTTATCAGCATCATAAATATTTTTATCAATTGCGAGTCTTAAAGTATAACGATATGGATTTGGATTACTCATCCTCATCGTCCTCATCGGAATCGGCTTTGATGAAGGCATTGACATCGACGATGCCATCTTTTCCTTCCTTCATAATGTCGTCTACTTTAATATCTGTACCGATAAATTTTTGATTAGCATAGTTAATGACCATTGGTAGATTCAAGCCTGAGATAACATGCATTTCAGGATAGTCTTGGGTCAAACTAACAGCGACGTTTCCTGGTGTGCCACCGAGTAAGTCAACAATCAAGAAGACTGGCTCTTTGCCATAATACTTTTTGATTTCTGTTTCTACTTTAGCTTTAAGAGTTTCAGGTCCATCTGACTTTTGAAGTCCTAAGGCGGTTGTTTCTGGTAGTTCGCCGATAATTAATTCTGCTGATTTTAAAGTTTCAATTGCCATGTTTCCATGACTCATCAAGATTAATGCCATAATTAAATCCTCCTAGATTTTACCAAGTACGCCGATTGCTGAAAGTGCAACAGCGAAGATAATAACGATAAAGATAACTTTTGTTGAAGTCATGCCTTTCTTACCAAGTAGCCAGTAAACAAGACCTACGACTGCAGCTGGAACAAGCTTTGGAAGAATCATATCAATGTTATTTTGAACACTTAATGAAACTTTACCTAAGTGTGCAACCAGTGGAACTTGAATATTGATCATACTTGCAATCAAAGCTCCAACGATGAAGACACCTAGTAAAGTGGCGGCGTCTGTCAAAGCATTCAATTGACCTTGCATTTCTGAAACTAGTTTTGTACCTCTTGTATAAGCGAAGTGCAATTGTTTCCAACGGAAAACCATGATAGCAATGTTGACAGCTAACCAAAGGAATAATCCAATAGGATTACCTTGTGAAGCCATCGTAGCAGCAATAGCACCCATAATTGTTGGTACTAAAGCAGCGAAAAGCGAATCACCAATAGCAGCAAATGGTCCCATAAGACCTGTCTTAATACCAGCAACGGTATCAAGTGAATCAGCACCTTCCTTACCTTCAATGGCAAGATCGATACCTGTGATAATCGTGTTGAAGAAGTTACTTGTGTTAAAGAATTGGTTGTGAGTCTTCATGGCTTCTTTTAGTTCAGGAGTACCATCGCCATAGATTTTTCTAAGTTGTGGCAAGATTGTGTACAAGTAACCTGAGGCCTGCATTCTTTCGTAGTTCCAACCCATTTGGAAACCAAACAAGCTACGTTTATTGATTTGTTTAAAATCTTTTTTAGTTAGTTGATACTCTTTATTCTTCTTCATCGCCTTCAACCTCCCCATCAGCGTCTTCAAATTCATCGTCTTCGTCTTCATCTTCGTCAGCAGAACCTGAGTCATTCTTCGTGCCAGCAGCTGGAGCTGAGTTCAATTTAGCCATTGACTTCTTGTATTGGATAATGGCAAAAGCACCACCGATTAAAGCAATAGCTAACATTGGTAAAGCATTGAATGTTGTTGTAAATGATTTACTTACGGCACCTAAACCTGTACCAACTGTTTGAATGCTTGTGAAGATTGTTGAAAGTAAAGCTGTAATTGTGAATCCAAGAATCAAGTAAGCGATGTGTTTCTTAACTGGTAAGTAGTGAAGCAAGATAGCAAAACCAACGGCTGGAAGTGTAGCACCGGCTGTTTGTAGTCCAGTGTTGAGCCATGATAAATCGCCATTTAGATATGTAACCATTGTCTTAACGGCACCTTGACCTAGAGCTAAAGCTAAGAATACTGGGATACCACGAGACAAGCACCATGGCAATGCACCTAAAATAGTGTGTCTTTCGATTCCTTTGTAGTTGAAGTTTTCAATATCTTTATCAACTTTGTGTTGGAAATATGTATTAGCAAATCTTGCTAAGATATCAAATGATGTAAGAAGTGCGGCAACTGGAACACCGATAGCAGCAACAGCTGTAGCAGCTTTCATACCTGTACCAACTGAAAAGGCTGTGGCTAAAACTGTACCTGAGTTGGCATCGATTTTAGAAGCACCACCGAAAGTACCAACACCTAAAACTGTCAATTGTAAAGCAGCACCGATGATAAGTCCGGTCTTCATATCACCCATGATCAATCCGGAAATCATTCCGGCCCAAACGGGTTGACTCAATGAAGAGTTCATTTGCAATTCATCATAAATGTTGTACATAGAATATGCTGTCAAAAGCAATATTTGAACGACTGTAAATTCCATTGTTCTATCCCCCATTAAATACTATTTTTTGTAGTCTTTTAAGATACCGGTGAAGTCTTTGGCGTCATCGTTTGGAACCATTTGAGCAGTGATTTTGGCCCCTGCTTCAAGAATCTTTTGAAATGCATCGTAATCTTCATCTGTAACATTGATCGATTGTGTCAAATGTTGCGTATTATCTTTTTGCGACATATTACCAACATTGATTACATCGAACTTAACGCCGTTATCGATCATTTCTACAAGTGTTTCTGGCTTCTTAACGACCAAAAATACTCTTTGTGATTCATATTTACCGGCTAAGATATTTGCTGAAGATTTCTTTGTACCTAAAACACTTAGATTAACTCCAGCGGGTTTAGCTAATTTCAGGGCTGTTTTTTGAATATCATTTTTTATAATTTCGTTATCAACTACCATGATTCTTGATGCTTGCAACTTTGTTGTCCATAAATTAGCTACTTGTCCGTGAATTAATCTTTCATCAATTCTTACTGCAATAATACCCATATCTTTATACCTCCAAATTTCATTACTCTTCTTTAGGATTTGTTACTGATATCGTGTCGAATGTGATAAGCAAATTGATCGCTTCTAGCGACACTTAAAGTGAATTCAATAATTTGATTGTGTGGATTATAAGTTTGCCTGCGAAGATTCAAACAAGGCGTCCCCTCTTTTATGTCCAAATATCTACTGTCATCTGCACTGGTAATGCCTGCTAGAAAATATTCATCAGCATAATACACTTGTTCGTTGAACTCCTTTGAAAAAACTGAATACAGTGAACGATTATTCAACATCGATTCAGTCAGCAAACTGAAATGACTAACCGGTAGGTAAGTCCGCTCCAACATGACTGGAATACCATCCGCATATCGAAGCCGTTTTAACTTTATGATTTGGCTACCCACTTCAGTTTCCAATTTCTTAGCAAAGTACGAATTTGCCTCCTTTCTCTCAAAACTAAGAATCTTGGTTTGTGGCTTCTTTCCCAGAGAAATCATTTGCTTGTTGAAGCTATAACTACTATTCAAATCACTATTAAGATCAACTCTATTAACAAAAGTTCCTTTACCATGAACACGGCGAATCATCCCAGTAACTTCGAGCTCCATTAAAGCTGCTCTAACGGTAGTCCGAGACAACTCATATCTTTGAGCAATTTCTCGCTCAGAAGGTAGTTTAGCGTTGGCTGGTAAAGTTTGAATGTAATTAGTCAGCAAGTTGATTAACTGCTCTTGAAGAGTAATTTTCATACGAATCGAATCCTTTCTGGTATCAACCACAAGACCATTGTATCCGGTTACATTAAGCAAAACAATAACCGGAATAGACCAGTTGAAAGGTTGTCTTTCAGGTTTAAATAGGATTGCCATGGGTTTTACAAGCAAAAAAATAAAGTGGTACTTTTTTGAACCAGTTAAAAGAAGATACCACTTAAAAAATTGGTCTAACCAATTATTTATATGTATATGTTTTTAATTTATTTGTAAAACGTCAAAAAAGCCCGCTATCAGCGACTTAATAAAGTTGTTGATAACGGACATTCATTTTTAAAATCTAAAACTTACTTAACACCTTGAGGCAACTTACTCTTAATAAAATCAGCTGAATATTGGAGTTTATCCAATTCCTCTTGAGGTAGATCCAATTGAACTTGTTGAACAATGCCATCACGACCAATAATTGCTGGATATGACAGATAAACGCCATATTCTTCACGATAGTTGGAAACTGGCAATTCAATCAGTGCATCGTTCAAAATAGCCAAGGTCAATTTCACAGCAGCACTTGAAATGCCATAATTCGTATACTTCTTACCACTGAAGACGGTAAAACCGCCCATACGGATGTCCTCGTTCAATTTGTCGAGGTTCAAGCCGTCTTTTTGGGCCCATTCAGAAATTGAATGATCCATAACTGAAACGGTTGACCAAGCGGTAAATTGTGAATTGCCATGTTCGCCCAAATTGTATCCAGCAACTGATCTGGGGTCGACATTCAAAGCTTTGCCCACAGCACGTTTCATACGAGCAGAGTCCAACAATGTTCCAGTTCCCATGACGTGTTCTTTAGGCAAACCTGTCACTTCTTGATAAATTGAAACCATAACATCATTAGGATTACTGATAACGACGATTTTTCCATCAAAATCAGTTTCTTTAATCTTTGCGGCTACTTCAGAAACGGCGTTACTAGTAAAACCAAGTTCCGCAAAACGGTCTGGTTTAACGCGGTCTTGAAGTTTAATATTTCCAACAGCTGAAATAATTACATCTGTATCATCAAGTTGTGAATAATCGTTCACAAAAATATTAGTGTGGAATGGCAAGTTAGCCATTGCGTCTTCAAAGTCCAAGGCATCTGCTTGAACTTTCTTTTCATTCTTATCAATTAAGACTAAATCGTCCACGAATCCAGCTGACACAATATAATGTGCACAAGCTGCTCCAACGTTTCCGGTTCCGATAATAGCTACTTTTCTTGTCATCTAATCTACCTCACTGTCTAAGCTCTTTTATGAAGAACTTTTAGTATGTGACTGCCATTATACTCTAATCGAATTAAAAATAAATTAATTTATAAAAAAATATCCGAAATGGCATAAAAAAAGCGATATCACCCACATTAATAAATAAATAGTGGTATGATATCACTTAACTAATATTATTTCTTTAGATTTTTTTTAATATAATCAGCTGAATATTGTAGTTTGTCCAATTCTTCTTGAGGCAAGTCCAATTTCAATTGTTTAAGGATTCCTGCACGTCCAACAATAGCTGGATATGATAGGTAAACGCCATATTCTTCACGATAGTTAGAAACTGGCAATTCAATCTTAGCGTCATTCAAAATAGCTAGCGATAAACGAACCGCTGCCGTCGAAATGCCGTAATTAGTGTAGCCTTTACCATTGAAGACTGTGAATCCACCCATTCTGACATCTTCGTTGATTTGATCTAAGTCGAGGCCATTTTCTTTAGCCAACTCTGAAACTGGTTGGTCCATAACTTTGACTGTTGACCAAGCTGTAAATTGTGAATTGCCGTGCTCACCCAAGTTATAACCGGAAACTGATCTTGGGTCGACATCAAAGGCAGAACCTACGGCACGCTTCATACGAGCTGAATCTAGCAAGGTACCAGTACCAATGACTTTTTCTTTAGGAAAGCCTGTAATCTGTTGATACATAGATGTCATCACGTCATTAGGGTTACTGATAACGACCATAATGCCATTGAAAGCTGTTTGTTTGATTTTCTTAGCAACTTCGGTAACAGCATCGCCAGTTGGCTTTAATTCGCCAAAGCGGTTAGGATGGTCGCCACCAATCAAATCAATATGACCAACAGCTGAAATAATAATATCAGCGTCGTCTAATTGAGAATAATCATTTACAAAAATATTCGTATGTGAAGGTAGATTAGCCATGGCGTCTTCAAAATCCAAAGCGTCTGACTTAACCTTCTTTTCATTCTTATCGATCAGAACTAAATCGTCAACAAAACCTCCTGAAACAATGTAGTGAGCACAAGCAGCACCAACATTGCCCATTCCGATGATTCCGATTTTTCTTGTCATAAAAAACATTCCTCTCAATCAAAAATTTTAAAAAAGCACTTACTCTTTAATTATATAATAGATTGACCGTAACCTTAGGAATTTCTAGCTTAATCCAACAAAAAAGTCGCTTTCTCTCATAGAAGGCGACTTTTTAAAATTGCATTATTTTTGATTTTCGTAATATTTAACTTTGCTTTTGATGATTCTCTCACACAAGTCAGCGTACGAAATACCAGCAGCTTCAGCTTCACGAGGCATTAATGACAAAGGAGTCATTCCTGGTAAAGTATTAGCTTCCATGACATACAATTGGCCATCACGCAACAAGAAGTCCACACGACCGTAATTGCTCATGCCTAAAGCTTCAAAAGTCTTCTTAGTTAAAGCTTGCATCTTCGTATGAATAGCATCATCCAAATTGTTTGGAGGCGTAATGAAGTGAGTTACATTGTTTGCTTGGAATTTGTGTTGGAAATCATACCAACCAGTATCAACTGTAACTTCAACAGCTGGAAGAACCAAGCCATCGACGATAGCAACTGAAAATTCACGACCCTTGATGTATTCTTCAATCAAGGCTTCGCTATCGAATCTCAAAGCATCAGCAACGCTTTCTCTAAGTTCTGTCGCATTTTGGACGATATGTGTTCCAACACTTGAACCACCATTAGATGGCTTAACTACCATTGGATAGTTAAATGGAATATCTTCAGACAAAATCTTGGCTGTCTTAGTAGTTGTGTACTTAGCAGTTGGGATTTGGTCTTGAACAAAAATTTCTTTAGAGTATTTCTTATCCATAGCAAGTCCAGAAGCTAGTGAGCCACTTCCTGTATATCTAATATCAAAGACATCGAAGACTGCTTGCATCTTACCATTTTCGCCATCTTCACCGTGAAGTCCCATATAGACAATATCGGCATGTTGACAAATTTTAAGAACATTCTTACCTAATAAACCTCTTGTACCATCAGTACGTAATGCATTGATTTTAGCATCAGTTAAGACTTCATCATCAATAACTAACTTGCTTTCACCCTCTGGTTCTGTCGTAAAGAGATCATCGATTTCATCTTCTTTAACATCCTTACCTAAAAATGAATCAACATAAGCTACTTCGTAACCTTTACTACGTAGTGCGTTGGTGATTTTAACTCCGGAAGATAAAGAAACATTTCTTTCTGTACTTCTTCCACCTGAAAGAACGACAATTTTCATTGTGTTTCACCTAATCCTTTTAAATTATTTAAGCGTAATCCTAGAACCTACAGAATAGCATAAACTTCCAAAAAAAACCATTTTTAATTTTTCTAAACAGTCGCTGTTGCAAGGGTTTGACGGTTTTTAAGTCTTCAAATCCTTAAATTTTTATGCTAAATTGACCCATCTTCTCGAATTTTTCATATATATTTGGTTTAATTAGGGTTAAGGAGGTATTTTGACCGTGAAAAAGTTAAATATCATTTTATTAAGTCTAGTATCTTTAATTACAGTAGGAATCTTTTCCGTTCAGACTGTAAAAGCTGACGATTTAAGTAGCGAACCCGTAATGACTTTAGGAACTTCGTTAACTGACAGTCAACGTCAGGGTACTATCAGTGCTTTATCATCACAAATCAATGACAGTAATTACAAAACCATCACTGTCAACGGTGATACCTTAGTTAAATATTTGAATCCTAGTGGTGATTCTTTCACTAGCAACTCCGGTGTTTGGTCCTCAGCTTTGATTCAAAAAACTTCATCTGGTTCTGGTATCAACGTTAAAATTGTCGACTACAATGGTAAAAATAACATCACTACCATTACAGCCGACCAATATCGTAATGCCGCAGTAACTGCCGGTATCAGCGATGCCAACATCTATGTAACTTCTGCCACGCCAATTGATGGTTCTGGTGCTTTAGCCGGAATTTATGCAGCTTATGCTAATAGTGGCGATTCCTTGAATCAAAGCCAAGTCAACGCTGCGCAAAAGGAAATGGGCGTTTTGAGTGGAATAACTGATGCGAATAAGGGTACTAATGGTTACTCCGATAAACAATTGAACAATGCTGTTGCCGGTATGAAATCTGATTTAGCTAACAAAGGCAATAACGTAACCGTTAACCAAATCACAACTATCGTTAACAACAACTTACAAAAAAATGATTTGCAAAACATTCTAAATGACAATCAAAAACAAAAAATCATTAATTTGATGGTCCAAATCAAGAATTCTGGTGCCTTGAGCAATTCAAACTTTAAAGATCAAGCTCAAAAATTAAGTAGCGATATTACAAGCAAAGCTAAAAATATCTTTAACAATCTCAACACTCAAGAAAATCGTAATTTCTTGCAAAGAATTTGGGATAGCATCGTTTCCTTCTTTAGCGGATTATTCAACTAATTTGCACTTAAAGCCACGCTCTGACTAAGAGATGTGGTTTTTTTTCATTCAAATTTCTTTATAATCATGATAATATCGTTTTATACTTAAATAGGATATACAAATATTCTAAATAATTAGGAGGAACTGATTTAATGCAAGACAAAGATGTCTATGAACCAACTTCATCCGAAAATTCTGATTAGGATGCGGTCCCGATACAAAACTCTAAAAAAGTTTGGCAATTGAATAATGACCAATTAGCTCAAAAGTACCAAACCAACTTGGAAGATGGTTTGACTACCGTTGAAGCGAAACGTCGTATAGATCGAGATGGTAAAAACGAACTAGAAACAAAAAAGACTTCCAAATTTGTACAATTCATCAAGCAATTCAATAACAGTATCATCTATATTTTAGCTGCTGCTGCTATTATGACTTTCTTGATGCAACGTTACTCAGATTCAATCGTTATCGGCCTAGTAATTATCGCTAATGCCATTATCGGTTACATCCAAGAACAACAAGCCGGCAACGCTTTGGAAAAAATTCGTGAATTGTTAGTTTCCAAGAATTTCGCTTTTCGGAGCGGGGAAAAATTGGAACTGGATTCACGCCAATTAGTTGTTGGCGACTTGGTCAATTTGGAAGCTGGAGATGCAGTACCTGCCGATATGCGCTTGATTTCAGCTGATAACTTGAGCGTTCAAGAATCAGTTTTAACTGGTGAAACTAATCCAGTTGAAAAAATTGAAGAACCAATTTATGATCGTGATTTGCATTTAGCCGATCGCAAGAATATGGTCTTCGCCTCAACTGCTGTAACCAGTGGTTCTGGTCTAGGAATCGTTATTGCCGCTGCTGGCGATACAGAAATCGGTCAAATTAAAGATTCTGTTAAAACAGTTAAAGAACGTCCAACTCCATTGATGAAGAACTTGAATTCATTAGGATTTGGCCTTTCAGTCGCAATCGTTATTGCTGCGGTAGTGCTATTTATCATTGGATACTTCTTTGATACTTATAGCTTGCCTACCTTATTGATTGCCGTTATAACGATGGTCGTTGGTTCAATGCCTGAAGGCCTACCCGCTAGTACTTCAGTTGTATTAGCTATGGGGACACGGAAGATGACAAAACGAAATGTTATCGTAAAGTCATTACCTGCCGTTGAAACTTTAGGTGCAGTTGATATCGTTAATACTGATAAAACTGGTACTTTAACTAAGAATGAAATGACCGTTAGAAAAGTTGTAACGCCGCAACACATTTTTGATGTCACTGGCGTCGGTTATGATGCCGACGGTAGCGTTGATTTTTCTGGTGATTTGGAATTAAGTCAACACAAATACGATTGGCAACAAGATGACAGTATGCGTCAATTAGTTAACATTGCTGGTCAAACAACTGATGCTCAGCTTCACTTTGAAAATAATCGTTGGGAACTAAACGGAGAACCAACTGATGGAGCTTTAACAACTCTTTATCGTAAGATGACTGGTGAAAACCCAGAAGTCGATGAAGTTGATTCCCTACCATTTGATTCAGCCTTTCGTTTTTCAGCTCGTTTAGCTAATTTGGAAAACAAACGAGTTTTGATGGTCAAAGGTTCGCCTTCAACAATTTTAGATTTATCGAAGAATTCAACCGATAAACAATATTGGAACGACAAAATCAAAGAATTAACTTCTGACGGTTTAAGAGTCGTCGCTTTAGCCTATAAAGATGTTGATGAATCAGTTGATGCTATCGATAAAGATAAAATCAATGATTTAACTGTCTCAGGTATGGTCGGCATCATCGATCCACCTAGAGAAGAAGCTAGAGCCTCAATCCACGAGTTGAGAATGGCTGGAGTCAAAGTCAAAATGATTACTGGTGACCACCCTGACACGGCGACTGCTATTGCCAACAAACTGGATCTAGATTCGGTCGTTAAGGCTATCACCGGACCTGAAATTGATGCTATGTCAGATGATGAACTAGCTCAAAAGATTGACTCCTATAACGTTTTTGCCCGGACTACTCCTGATGATAAATTACGGATTGTCCGTGCTCAACAAGCTAACCACCACGTTGTTTCGATGACTGGTGATGGCGTCAATGATGCCCCTGCTCTTAAGCAAGCTGATATTGGTGTTGCCATGGGTATCAAGGGGACTGAAGTTGCCAAGGAATCAGCTAATATGGTGCTGGCAGACGATGACTTTGCAGATATTGTCGTAGCTGTCCGCGAAGGTCGTCACGTCTTCGATAACATTCGTAAAACCATTCGTTTCCTATTGCCAACCAGTTTTGCCGAAGGTCTAATCGTTGTTATCAGTATTCTTTTAGGCCAAGAACTTCCACTTTATCCTGCTCAATTGCTTTGGATAAACATGGTCTCTGCTCTAACGATTCAATTTGCCTTTATTTTTGAACCACCAGAATCAGGTATTATGGCTCGTGGGCCAAGAGATGTTAAGGCTGGTATATTGACGAAATTAGATACATTCGAAATCGTCTACGTTTCAGCTTTGATTTCTGGACTAGGCATTTGGGCATTCGATGCTCTAACTAGTCGTGGTTTACCAGCAATTGTTGGTAGTACGATGGCTCTAAACATAATTATCTTTGGTAAAATCTTTTACCTATTTAATCTTAGAAATAATTATCCAGTTATCTCTAAATACTTCTTCCAAAATAAAATGGCCTTTTACATTGTCGGAATTTTGATACTCTTGCAAATGGGAATTATCTATCTTCCATTCATGCAAGACATCTTCCACACCACAAGTATCAACTTTACTTACGGTTGGCTCATCCCTATCATCATGGGTGTAATTGTTCTGATAGTGACAGAATTTGGTAAATTTATTCGGATTAAGGTTTTGAGAAAGTAGAAATTGCAAAAAACTCTCGTTATCAAAAATGATATCGAGAGTTTTTTTAATATTTTTTTGATTTTTGAAGTTAAATTTTTCTACTCTATTTCTAATATTGATGCTTCATATGGCAACAAACCATTAGAGGTTCTTTTATCTAATTTATAATTATCGATAATAACTTTATTGATATGAAACTTATCAAATAAATCTACCTGTTGTGAATAACCAGATAAATTAGCTATTACTAACCATTTGTTTTTTCCATTATCTCTGAGATAGGCAAAGATTTTTTTATCATCTGGCAGCAATAACTGGAAATCACCATCTTTTAAGACTTCATAGTCGTGTCTTATTTTTATCAACTTTTGATAATATTTGAAAACCGATTTTGATGAAGTCAAATCATTTTTTACATTTACTTCTTTATAATTAGGATTAATTTTGAACCAAGGTTTAACAACGCTAAAGCCGCCATTTTCACTGTCATTCCACTGCATGGGGGTTCTAGCATTATCGCGGCTAATCTTTCTAGCTGCTTTTAGGAAATCTGTTTCAGAAATAGTCTTTTCTTGTAGAACCAATTTTTGATAATTAGTTCTTAATTCAATATCTTCATAATCCTTTAAGTCAAACTTAGGATTAGTCATACCTATTTCTTCGCCTTGATAAACAAAGGGAGTTCCCTTCAATCCATGTAAGACGGTTGCAAAAGCTGTGGCTGATTCATATCTAAATTCTTTATCATTGCCCCATCTTGACGGTGTTCTGGCCCGGTCATGATTCTCGAAGTAAAGTGCATTCCAACCGTGACCATCTAAATTATCTTGCCAATCTGCTAGAGTCTTCTTCAATTGAACTATATCTACCGGTTGAATGGCCCATCTTCCATTAACATTTCCAGGCACCCTATCAACATGCATGTGCTCAAAGGTAAACACCATATTCAATTCTTCTCTTTTTGGATCAACTAGAAGTCGAGCATCTTTGCTCTTGCTATCTGGAGCTTCACCCACGCTCATCATGGAAAATGGTTTAAAAACCTCTTGATTCATTTCATGGATAAATTCATGCATTCGTGGACCATTATTTTGATTAGCAACTACATAATGTAAATTATGGGGATTAGGATTGTCTAAAAATCTTTGATCTTTTGAAATTGAAGTTATAACATCCATTCTCCAACCATCAACTCCATGGGCTTTCCAATATCTCATTACATCATAAATCGCTTCTCTAACTTTAGGATTCTCCCAATTCAAATCCGGTTGTTGCTTACCATAATAATGCAAGTAATATTGATTTCTAGTTTTATTAAAAGTCCAGGCTGACCCTCCAAAATTAGAACCCCAATTATTCGGTTCTTTGCCATCTACTGGGTCTTTCCAAATATAAAAGTCGCTAAAATAATTATCCTTTGATTTACAGCTTTCTCTAAACCAAATAGACTGATCAGAAGTGTGATTGGCAACCATATCCATAATGATTCTAATATTCTTACTATGTGCATCTTGAATCAATTTTTTAATATCTTTATTGTCACCAAACATTGGATCGATTTTTCGATAATTGGCAATATCATAACCATTATCAACTTGTGGCGACAAGTAAACTGGACTAATCCAAATCGCATCAATCCCTAAATCACTCAGATAGTCCAATTTTTTATCAATCCCATTCAAATCACCAATACCATCTGCGTTAGTATCTAAGAAACTTTTTGGATAAACTTGATAAATAACTGCATTTTTCCACCAATCATTTGTCATTAGACAACACCTACTAAGGCAAGAACAATAGAAATAACAATTGTTCCTAAAATTAACCAATTAATTGAAACATTCTTATTCTTCAATAACCAGAAACATAGTAATGTAATTGATAATGGTAAAATACCAACAAATATTTGGTTAAGCATTTGTTGCGATTTTAGAATCGTCTTTCCACCTAAAACCATATTCCACTTCAATTTGAAGATGACCATACTGCTTGTCATAGCTCCAACCATCATTAATCCAACGATACTGGCTGCTTTTGTCAAAATATTAATAAGACCTTTTTTATAAAGATCACCAATATAATTTGAACCAAGTGTGTAACCTAATTGTCCGCCATACCAACGTACTAATTGCACAGGGATATTAAATAATAGCAAGAAGACTATTGGTGCTGCAATATTTCCATTTTTAGCTAAACTGATAGCAATACCAGCTGCAATAACTCTTAGAACTCCCCAAAAAATTGAATCGCCAATACCTGCTAAAGGACCCATCAAACTGGTTTTAATAGCGTTGATTGATTCAGCATTGAAATCATCCGATTCACTATTTTGTTTTTCCATGGATGCTACAACACCCATAACGAATGGCGACATAGCTAGGTTCGTATTGAAATATGACATATGACGAACCATAGCATCCTTTTTATCTTGAGCTTTTTTATAGAATTTATTAATGAAGGGAAGCATTGCATATTCAAATCCTGAAGCCCCTTGCTTAGCAGGTGTAACAGCTGAGTACAAGGTGAACGAACGCCAATACATCTGTCTCATTAACTTCTTTTCATCTTTTGACATGTTTTTCGAAAATTTACTCATAATCTTACTCTCCTAAGTATTAACTAAAGAAATCATCGTTTTCTTGTTCATCTTTGGTTTCAGTCGTACTTGTATTTGTATTCGTAGCAACTGGTTTAGCTGCAACTTTTTGTCCAATATTGTGAATTTGATAATCTCTTTGGGCAACTAAGATAGCGATAATTGTTCCCATAACAGCTACAGCAATCAATGGCATCTTTAAATAAGCAACTAATATGAATCCCAAGAAATAGAAGGCAGAGATATTTTTATCCCAAAGTATCTTCATCAGCATTGCCATACCAACTGCCGGTAAAACATTTCCGGCAACAGTTAAACCATGAACAATAATTGTAGGAATCATCTTTAAAACTTTTTGAGTTGCTTCTGAACCAAACAACATAGCAAAGAATGGAATTAATGAATAAATGAACCATTGAAGAGTCCATAATCCATAATGCAACCTGACGATACCCTTTTGATTTCCTTTGGCAGCCATACTGTCAAATTTACTTGCGAAAGGTCCAACAATTAGAACGTAGATTAATGTTTTAATTTGTAATCCAATAATACCTAAAGGAATAGCTAGTGGTAGAGCTACACCTAAACCACCATGCATCATAATGGCAAAGGCAACAGCTAATGCACTTGCAAGCCCAGGCTCTGCAGCACTGGCACCACCAATATTTACAATACCCATAAAAATAGTTTCAAGAGATGCACCAATCATCAATCCTGTCTTTACATCTCCAAGTAATAGTCCTACTAATGGACCAATAACAATTGGTCTTCCTAACATTGAAAAGCCTAGTAATTCTTGACCACCAACGGTCAGGAAAACAACTAATGCAACAGCAAATGCTTCATACATGTTCATTTCTCCTCTTCTGCAATAATTTATAGATTCAATTTATTAATAAAATCTGTTGCTTTTTCTTTCTTATCAGTTGGCAAATTTTGTAAAGCTGTATCTGGATAAAGTTTTACCAACTTTTTCAATGATTCAATTTCAGGTTTTGTTAACATTACGAATTGAGTCAAAGTTGTCTTTGGATCAGTTGATGCTTTCCCAACATTTCCCAAATTGACATACTCAATATCGTTTACCTTTTCAGCGACCTTCTGTGCATCTCCAACAGTTCTAACTAAAACAAATAATTTCATATCCTTTGCACGAGGATCATTCAATAATGATATTGCTCCTTCAACTGTTTTAACGATAACCTTAATCCCTGATGGAACAGCCATTTTCAATGCCATTTGTTGAGTTGGATTGGCAGCTGTATCATCATTGGCTACGACGATTCCGTCAATACTCATTTCCTTTGACCAAACCATTGCAATTTGTCCATGTATTAATCTTTCATCAACTCTCATAACTTTAATCATTATTTATTTTCTCCTAATTGAAAAAATCTGAATTATCATTTTTTGAACTTACTGCGTTTTTCTTCGTATCAATAGTTCCTAAGCTAGTTCTACCGACGTCGACCAACTTATTAATATATTCATTATTTACTTCTTCTTTTGACAAAATTGCTTCAATTACAACTGGTAAATTAAATCCATAAATAATGAACACGTTGCTTTTATCTTGTGCCTTAACAGTCAAACGTTGATTTACACTTCCACCCATCAAGTCAGTAAAAATAATCACTTTATCATCTGAATCAAATGAATCAAATAATTTATCAATGGTCTCAGTAAGATCATCATCCTTTTTTGTATACGCTGAAATGTAACTAACATTGTTGTTATGCCCTGCAAAAAGTTCAATCGTGTTTTTCATGCCTTCAGCCATGTTTCCATGTGAGGCCACAATTATTTTTTTCATCTTTTCTTCCTCCTCACTTTTATATAAGCAAGTTCCGTGCCAACTTTTAAAAAAGCCTCTAGATTAGGCTTTGATTTTCCAAAAAAATAAGTGCTTAATTTTTATTAAGCACTTACATTATTAAATATAGCTATGTAGTAATTGATACATCAATGATATTTCGTAATCATTAACTTTAAAATTATATTTCAACTCGATACTCTTAAAAATTGCCTTTGATACTGAATAAAACTCTTTTTCTTTCTCGCTATCAAACGAAACATTAGAGTTTTCTTCTTTACGCGCATTAACTAACATTCTTTCAATCATCAGTGATAAATGCATATATAAATTCAATTTTGTTTTACCATCAAATGAAATATCATAATATTCTTGATATTTTTGAGTAATTAATTGAACTTCATCAATAACTACATCTGGATTGAGAAATTGTAGTCTGTCTTTTATACCCTCAATCGTAAAGAACTTCAACATTTTATCCATTAATGCTTCAATATTGGGCTTTTGCTCTCCTGAATCTAAAAGCAATCTTTCCAAATAATTATATCCAGACTTTTCCATAATGTCGTAAATATTAATAATATCTATATCTAGATTTGTATCGATATCAGTTGTCGTCACGACAAATTTTGTTTTATCAAAAAACTTTTGTTCATGATTCTCCAAAGTCTGTTTCAAATCTTTATAATCCATTGTGATAATTTCGAATTTATTAGATAAGCTTTCCAACATCATCCGTTTTATTTCTTCTGACAAACCTACTCCAGACATACATGACACAATGATATTAAGTTTATCAGAAAGTCCCTCATAGTATTGAGTACCAAAAGCCTTTCCAAACCTATTAGCCGCCTTCGTTATGTCATTGAAAGTATCATTTCTTTGAATTCGTATGCCAGTATCCAGGGCGGTAGCAGTCGTGACATTATTGATAACAAGCAATTCACAATTTGAATACTTCTTAATTTCAGTGAACATTTGTGTCAACGAACCCATGTCAAATAAGACGAAAATCCCTTTATGTTCACGATCCTTTTGACTCTTAATATACTTTTGAACATATTCATTTATTTCATGAATCGAAACATCGATTGGCATATCAAATGCTTCAAAAATATAATTTCCACAAAGATTATTGACGACGCTTTGAATACTTGTAGCTGTATTATCACCATGAGCTAATATAATTCCAGTGTATTTAATACTCTCAATCATCTTGATTTTATCTTTAAATAATAGCAATAACCAAGGAATCGATAGTTCTTTAAATTTCTCATCAGAATTCACTTCATCTAAGAAACGATTATAAATATACATTGTTCTTGGATATAAATTTTCAAATTTTTTAACGAGTTGATCCATTTTAAAATCATTATTAGATATAAAGTAATACAAGGACATCCCAAAGCTAATTTGATATAATTCATCATCTGATAATGATAACTTAACCCCGTATTTACGTGTTAAAACATTTTTTATGGCCTGTTTTACTTTAAATTCAATATTCTCTATCAGAACATCATCTTTTAAATAATCTATCTTCTTTAAAAACTTCATCAATAACAAAACCTGGTCTGAAATATTATTATTGTTTTCAACAGAATTCAATAATTCTTGATGAACATTAGATAGTAAGTCATAATCACGCTTTTGTAAGGATGAATAATTATTAACATCAAAATCTTTCGATACTGCAACATATGAATCTCTATTATCTTTAGTTCCTATATAGATTTTACTGTCATTCGTGTGTTCAGTATAAACAGCCGCGCAAAGGAGTTTGATAGCATTTTCAACAGCTCCAATATTCCCAGCCGCTTTATTTTGTGATAACTCTTCAATTATTTGATTAGAAATAAAATATTCCTTATTGGTTCTAATGGCCTCATTTTTAAAGGCATCGAAGATTAAAGACAGCCTTTCTACTAATGGTCTTTTTTTAAAGGCTGGCAACTTGACGTGTAATGGAACTCTTCTCATAAAAGTTTTGAGTAAAAAGCTGTCTAATTCTTCAGTAGTTGCAAAAATGAATCTTACTTTAACTTTATGAGCTATTTTATTTTCACCTAATGGGTAAAATTGTCCCGAATCTAAGAGTGAAAAGAGTTTTTCCTGACTCTCTTTTGGCAAACGATGTACTTCATCTAAAAAGAAATAACCATTATTTGCTTGATCAATCAAACCTAAGGTATCTTCATTAGCACCTGTAAAGGCGCCTTTTTTATATCCAAATAAGACTGAAGAGAGTAATTCCGGATTATTGGCATAATCGGCTGCATTTAAAGTTATAAATTTGGCTTGCGAATCTATTGCTTTAATACTTTTAGCCTGCTTATAAATATTTTTAGCAAGAAAACTTTTTCCAACGCCACTGGGACCAGTAATAATGATAGGAAAGCCATTGGGCGGATAAACTATTGACTCTTGACACCTTTTAACGATTTCTTTCAAACTCCCAGTTGAACCAATCATATCTTGAAAAGGATTTTTCTCAGCGATAAGTTTCCACAGAACTGGGCGGCCATTTTTTTAGTCAATTTATTCTCTTTATATAATTGCGATAGATAAATACTGATTACGCTTCTACTTAAACCTGCATCTTCAGCAATAGTTTTTGTATCGACCCAATTCTTAGAATATTTATCTTGAATTATTTTCAAAACTTTATCAACTGCTTTTGTCATCCAGCAGCCTTCTTTCAACACTATTTTTGTTTTTAAACACTATAATTTTGAAAACGATTTACTTATATTTTAAACTTTTTAAGCAGTCTTGGCGATTCCTTAATTTTTAATCAAAACATAAATAGCTCTCAGTAATCTTTTTTTGATTACTGAGAGCTATTTTTTTACATCTTATCCATAGTTTCATTCAACAGTTCATCAACACGATTATTTCCCACATTTGTAGCATGGCCTTTAGTCCACTCAAATGTTTTTTTAGGAACCGTTGGCAACAATTTATCGAGTTGCTTCCACAATTCAACGTTTACTGGGACGCTGCCATCAGCCTTTTTAAAACCTCGTTTTTTCCAGCCTGTCAACCAATTCTTCGTGATTGCATTTAAGACGTATTGAGAATCTAAGACAAATATCGCATTTTGTTTGTTGATTTTTAACTCATTTAATCGAATAATACTCTGAATTAGGGCCATTATCTCCATGCGGTTATTCGTTGCTCCAAATTCTCCGCTCGTCCCTTCATATGTCTGACCATCGTTACTGATATGATAAGCCCAAGCGGCTTTATCTGATTCTTTTACATGGCCACCCTTAAAGTTACCGTGATTTCTTGACCCACCGTCGGTATAAACAACCACGTCAAAATCACTAATATTGGAAACCTTCTTTTTAGAAGCAGTTTTAGATTTCGTAGTTTTATAAGAATCTTTTCCTTCTAAAAAGGCTTGTGCTTCTTCTTTATTTAAAAAACTTTTATATCTGGCTCCAGCAAATCCATCGACTTGTGCCTTGCATTGGGCCCATGTTTGATAGATTCCTGGCTTCTTGCCTCGTCGTACTGCATAATATTTTTGCACTGTCATACCTCATTTAGTTAAACTTTCTCGATAATAATTATATAATAATATTCTGTTGGGGTGAATTTATGAAAAATGGGCAATGGCCAATTCTCTATATCCACGGTTTTCGTGGCGGAGATTATACGACACAGACAATGATTGCATCTGCTTTAAAAGCTAATAATAAGAAGTACGATCAATTTCTCAAAGCCAATATCGACTGGAGAGGCAAAGTTACATATGAAGGGACTTGGACTGAGGATGAACATCCCATTGTTCAAGTTGTCTTTAAGAATAAATGGGTTGGCAGTAACCAAATTGCATATTGGTTAGCTAAACTTCTATTTGACTTGCGCTCAAAACATAAATTTACTACATATGCTGCCATCGGACATTCTTTAGGTGCCGTAGCCTTAGTGCTCGTGAACTTAAAAGAAAAAATGCGCCCTTATATGCCTAAACTCAAAAAGTTAGTGCTCATCGCAGGTCCGTTCAATGGTGTTCTTGGTTTGGGTGACCTTCCCAACGTCAACCGAATCACGCCCAACGGACGGCCAGCTTTTATGAGCCCTACCTATTTTAGAATTTTCATTAATCGTAACAGTATATCAGATGATTTAAGGGTTATAAATATTTATGGCAACGTCGGAGATCACTCTAATAGTGACAAATATATCTCCGTTACATCTGCAGAATCTATATCTTACATACTCAAACCGCGAGTTAAAGAATATCGAGAATATTTAATTAAGGGTTCCAACGCGGAACACTCAATGTTACATGATGATTCTGAAATCTTGGATATGGTAAACAATTTCATTTACTATAATCCGTTATCGTAACGTTATATAATGACCTTACGTATATAGTTTTAACAGAGATTTGGAGGGGATTTCTATCAAAGCTTGGGAGTTATTTAAACTAGATCTTAAAAGGACCTTACAATCCAAACCCGCTACACTTTTGATGTTGGCAATGATAATTTTGCCATGTCTTTATTGTTGGTTCAACGTTTGGGCTCTATGGGATCCTTATTCAAACACGAGTGATTTAAAGGTTGCCGTTTATTCAGATGACCAATCAGTCGAACTTGAAGGACAAAAAATCGAGATTGGTGATCAATTGATCGACAACTTGAAAAAGAATCATAAACTAGGCTGGACTTTTGTCGATTCAAAAGCCCAACTAGATAAAGGGGTTAAAGACGGTTCTTACTACGCCAGTATTTACGTACCTAAGAACTTCTCTAAAGATATTGTTAGTTTCCTATCTGGTAATATCAAAAAACCAAAATTGGTCTTTTCTGTTAATCAGAAAATAAACGCCATTGCCCCGAAGCTGACTGAGACAGGTGCAACGACGTTACAAGGAACTATCTCAGATGAATTTATTGGAACGATCAGTAAGACTATCACCAAAGTCTTAAATAAATCTGGTGTCGATATTCAACACAATTTACCGATGCTTCGAAGACTTTCTTCCCTATTAACTACTTCTGACGACAACTTGCCAGAACTGCAAAATATTATGGATAAAGTCCAAAAAGCTAACACGGTCGTTCCAAATCTAAACCAAAAGTTACAACAAGCCAACAATATGTATGGTTATTTGCCATTACTCAATTCTGATGCGCAAAAACTAGTTAATCTCAATAATTTCTTACCACTGGTTGACTCGGGTGGCACGGCTGCTAAGCAGTTACAAAATAAGATTCCAGAAATTCAAAGTGCCGGTAGCCAAATCAGTCAGGTCGATAATGATTTTGGCCAAATATCCAATTTGATGGACAGCAGTATTAGCCAAGTTAAAAACGGCATCGAAGTTGTTAACAAAGTCCAAGCTGTTGTTCCAGATATTCAAAAATTAGGCGAAGATGCACAAAATGCAACTGATAAAGCACAAAACGATTTGATTCCAAAGATTCAACAAGCTCTGCCAGTTATCAAAACGACGGTCGACACTGGTTTGTCGATGGTTTACAACATTGCCACTCAAATCAGCAATTCTATGGATAACATCAATGACTTAATCGACAAAGTCAAAGAAGATCCTAAGAATCAAGAATTAAAGGAACAATTAAAGACTGTTATTCAAAACGTTGCTTCAGACGCTGCTCAATTGTCAAAAATCAGTCGTCAAATTGCTTCATCATTAACTGATTTACAAAATCTTTTCAACCAATTAGCTGACCAATTAGGAAACGATCGGACAAATATTTTTGATCAACCTATTCAGCATCTAAATGATCTTGCTAACCTGGGCGACAGTTTATCAGACAAAGCAAACGATATTTTGAACAACTATGACGATTTAGATACGACACAGTTGCAAGATAAATTAACCGACCTTTCAAATCAAGCTGACCAAGTTGCTAGCGGCATCACTTCTCTTAAAGGTCTGAACATTTTGGATAGCGTTTCGGACACCATCAATAACATCAATACTTTCTTAAAAGATGCTAGTTCAACCTTAGGAGAACTCAATACGAATGTTATTCCTGCCATTCCGGGACTTTTGAATAACACTAAAGGTGTTTTGCAAACTGCTTTAACATACTTGCAGAAGTATCAAAAACAGTTGCCTGCAGTTGGTAATGAGATTCACGATGCCAATCAGTTGCTCAATGGAAATATGAGTAACATCACCACTGGTATCAATCTTGCCAATGACTTCTACAATAATGATTATCCAAATCTGAAGAAGAAACTTTCAACGGCCACTTTCTTTGTGCAATATCAATTGCCACAAATTGAAAATGAACTGACAACAACTTTGAATTTGGTCAATTCTAAAACACCTGAGTTAGAGCAAGCTCTTTCAACTGCCAATGACTTTGCGGTCAACGATTGGCCTCAATTAAAGAAAGATATTCATCATTCTGCTAAGCTCTTGAAAAAGGGTGAAAAGAATGTTGACCTTGGTGCCTTGATTAAATTGATGAAATCAGATGCCAATAAGGAATCAGACTTCTTCTCTAACCCAGTTAAGTTAAAGCAACAAAATCTCTACGACATCCCTAATTACGGTTCTGCCAGTGCTCCATTCTACTTGGCTCTATGTATTTGGGTTGGTGCTTTACTATTATCAAGTGTCTTCACAGTCCACTTCAAGTTAAGCGACCGTCAAAAGTATCGTTATACCTTCAAACAACGTTTCAATGGACGTTATTTGACCTTTGGCTTTTTAAATCAATTACAAGCCATTTCGGCAGCACTTGGTAATATTTTCATCTTGCATACTTATACGAAAGAAAAAATTCTCTTAGTTCTCTTCTGTATGCTAGTCAGTTTCGTCTTTATATCGATTCTGTATTCACTGGTACAAATGTTTGGAACGGTCGGTAAGGGACTAGGAATCATCATTTTAGTTCTGTCGATTTCTGGTGCCGGGGGTAACTTCCCAGTCGTCCTATCAGACGGATTCTTTAGAGTTATCAATCCTTACTTGCCATTTACTTATGCCGTCAATTTAATTCGTGAAGCAGTCGGAGGAGTATATTGGCCTAACGCTACAAAAGATATTATTATATTAGTAGCCTTTGGTGTTGTTTTCTATCTACTTGGACTTTTGACTACAGAGAAGTTGAAGCCATGGATGCACAAACTACACAAGAGTGCTAAGAAGAGTATGATCATCGAATAATTCGTTCACAAGGGAGAAAGTATTTTAATGACAGATATAAAAATGAGATCTTATCGACCTTTCATCACCGAAAATTTCTTTTGGGATTTTCCTACACGATTCAATTTAAAAGACGTTAGCGAGTTCTTAGGATTAGAAATTGACCCTACGACAAAATATATTTCTGACAGTGCCAAAATCATCATGCGTAACGATGGTATTTATTGGCTCGTTCAAAAAAAGTCTAATAAAGAACTTGTCTCTTTGATTAGTCTAAGCGACGTCGATTTAAAAAATCATCAAGCTGCTTTAATGGTCACTTTTAAAGACCTTTCTGAAGCTGAAAAGGTTGAAATATCAAATAGATTGCTTATCTTTCTTCGTGATCAGATTTCACTAAAAACTATTTTGGTCAACGATTTAGATCAAGTAGTTCAAGAAAAATTCATAAATAATGGTTATAATGCTTCTAACGAGAATATTCTAAAGAGGAGCTAATTTAATGTTTGGATATGGTTATGGATACGGTTTTGGTCCCAGTTACTTGCTGATAATTATTGGTCTTGTTATCAGTTTGTGGGCCTCATGGTACGTAAATCATAATTTCAAAAAGTACGATCAATTTACTAGCCATCACGGGACTACTGGTGCGGATGCTGCTAGATTTATTTTGGACAATGCCGGTTTACAAGATGTTGCAATTCAACAAATCGGTGGAAAATTGACCGATAATTACAACCCGGGCAATAAAACCTTAAGTCTATCTGAATCTACTTATGGCTCAACTTCGGTTGCTGCCATCGGTGTTGCCGCCCACGAATGTGGTCACGCTATTCAAGACCAAAGAAATTACTTGCCAATGCGGCTCAGAGCAGCCTTGGTTCCAGCGGTCAATCTTGGTTCAAATGCTTCAATTCCTTTGATTATCGTTGGTGCTTTATTAGGTATGAACCATACTTTGATTACGATTGGTATTTGGTTATTTGCCTTAGTCGTTTTATTCCAAGTAGTTACTTTACCAGTCGAATTCAATGCGTCTGGTCGAGCTGTCAGCATTTTAAAGACTGGCGACTTATTAGATAGCGATGAAGTTCCTATGGTCAAGCAAGTACTATTTGCAGCGGCCTTGACTTATGTAGCAGCAGCTATTTCAACTGCGCTACAATTATTGCG
The DNA here is from genome assembly GCF_009600995.1 of Companilactobacillus halodurans. Taxonomy (NCBI): domain Bacteria; kingdom Bacillati; phylum Bacillota; class Bacilli; order Lactobacillales; family Lactobacillaceae; genus Companilactobacillus; species Companilactobacillus halodurans. The sequence continues at coordinate 39,212 of NZ_VDFO01000015.1, forward strand.
TTTGATTATTATCTTCGGTGACAATCGCAATTAATAAAAATTAAATTTAATGAAGATTCATATTTCGCCTAGCGTGATGGGAATCTTTTTTGTTTCTCTATATAAATTTATAAAATTAGATTTTATTAGTATTTTGAAGTAAAATTTCTATTAAGAATAATAGAGGGGATTTATTTTATGATTGATGTTTGGATCATCTGGCTAATCTTCATTATCTTAGTAGTCAATACAATTTCAGCGTTAATTACTGTCTTTCACAGACCTCGTAATATCGTTACTACTTGGGCTTGGATTTTAGTCCTTGTCTTATTACCAATCGTAGGATTTCTAATTTACGCATTCTTGGGCCGTGGGATTGCTCAAGAGAAAATCTTTAATATCAGCAATCAGGAGCACTACAGTTTAAGCCAATTGAAAAAAATGGCAATTGCTGCACAAAAAAAGCCCCAAAATGCGTCACGCTATGATGAAACGCATTATGCTGACCATATCATTAAATTCTTCAACGAGACCGAAGAAGCTCCTTTGACGCGTCATAATGAAATCGAATTGTTCTTCGATGGGCAGGAAAAATTCAAGCGTCTGTTTGAAGACATTAGAAATGCTAAGGATACCGTTCATGTTGAATACTATGCTTTTATCAAAAGTGACATTGGAGACAAATTCTTAGACTTATTGACCCAAAAAGCTAAAGAAGGCTTAGAAGTCCGGTTGCTCTATGATCCATGGGGTTCTGGCGGGACAAGGCCTAGATACTTCAAAGATTTTCAGGCTGCTGGCGGCGAAGTTTTACCATTCATCACTTCCAAAAATGTGATTGCCAAAACGCGTTTGAACTATCACTTGCACCGTAAAATCGTAGTCGTCGATGGGACAACTGGTTGGATTGGTGGCTTCAACGTTGGCGATCAATACGTTAATGTGACTGATAAGTTTGGTTACTGGCGTGACACCCACTCAAGAATTTTTGGTGCTGCTACCTTACTTTTGCAAGAACGTTTCTTTAGAGATTGGAATGCTTCTTTAGATAACAAAGCTCAACCTCTAGCTTTCTTGGAAAAATACTTTCCATCTGACAAATTCGACAATACTTCTAACGTGCCGATTCAAATTATCTCTGATGGACCTGACAATCGTGAAGAAGTTCTTAAAGACGGCTTCATTGATATGATCGTGGCAGCTAAAAAGAGCGTCTGGATTCAATCGCCTTATTTGGTGCCTGATGATCCAATGTTTACAGCTTTGACGATTGCCGCTCGCTCCGGTGTTGATGTGAGGATCATGATTCCTTGCATGCCTGATCACCCCTTTATTTATCGTGCTACGCAATATTATGCTAATCTATTAACAACTTATGGGATTAAAATTTATAGCTACCAGAAAGGCTTTTTGCACGCTAAAACATCAGTCTTTGATGGCAAGATTTGTTCTGTAGGTTCAATGAACCATGATTTCAGGAGTTATTCTTTAAATTTCGAGGCAAATGCTTTCATTTATGATTCCAAAGTTACTCATAAAGTGGCTCGTTCTTTTGAAAATGACATGGAAGATTCTATTTTACTAACTCCCAAAATAATCAAAGAGCAAGGAATGTGGATGCACTTTAAACAACGTTTCTCTAGATTGTTATCTCCCATTCTTTAATAGAAAATACGAAAAGGATCAAGATTATCTTGGTCCTTTTCTTTTAGGAGTGTTTATCATAATGACATATATACTGGTAGTCCTGATTGCCCTTTTTGGTGCTTTAATGCGGACTGTCTTTGGTTTTGGTGAAGCACTGGTAACCATGCCACTACTAGCTTTAATATCTTTTAATATCCAAACATCCACTGCTTTGATTGGAGCTTTAGGATTACTGGTCGCTGTTCCAGTGGCTATCAAATATCGTCAACATATCGATTGGCAAACTTTAAAACGTTTAGTTATCGGTTCTATTTTAGGAATTCCCGTAGGAATCTTGATTATTAAATTAGGCTCACCCATTATTATTATGAAAATTCTAGGAATCTTTATTATTATTTATGGAATTTATAATCTCTATAAATTGCACAATCCTAAAGAATCAAAGCTTCATTTAAGCGACAAATTCGATTATCTGGCTGGAATCATTTCAGGAATCCTTGGAGCATCTTTTAATAGCCATGGCGTACCAATCGTTGTCTTCGGAACGGCTAAAAGATGGGATTCTGACAAACTTCGGGGCATCCTGCAAGGACATTTTGTTTGTGTCGGGACTCTAGTTGTCTTGAGCCAGTTGTCATCCGGAATGTGGAGCCTTGAAGTGGTCAAATTATTAGGAATCATTATTCCGTTACTCTTTGTAGTAGTTCCATTTGGTAATTGGATCAGTCAAAAAATCGACAGCGAACACTTTATTCAATATGTTTATCTCATCTTGATTATATTTGGTGTAATTTTGATGATTAAATAATTGCAAAAAAATAAGGAGAACAATCAAAAAATGATTATTCTCCCTATTTTTTTAGTATTGTAGAACTTTAGAATTAATTACCTGCTTTTGAATAGTAAATTTATCTAAATTCTCTTGATCGATTTCAAATCCTAAACCTTTATTTTGAGGAACATCAACAAAGGTTCCATCCAATTCAATCGTTGGTTTAATAATATCCTCATCATAATAACGACTAGATGCTGCTATATCGTTTGGCAATGTGTAACCTGATAACGTTGCAATAGCAAGATTGCCAGCTCGAGCAACCCCAGAATCGAGCATCCCGCCACACCAGCATTCAATACCAGCTTTTGAAGCCATACTTTGAATTTTTTTGGCAATTGTTAAACCGCCAACGCGAGCTACCTTAATATTGATGATACGACCACTACCTAGTTTGATCATCTTTCTAGTATCGCCAATCGAAGTGATACTTTCATCCAGACAAACCTTAGTTTTGATTTGTGACTGCAATTCAGCATGATCGACCAAATCTCCTGGCTCCAATGGCTGCTCAATCATAATTAAATTCAAATCATCTAAACGTTTTAACATTGGAATATCCTTTAATCGATAAGCTGAATTTGCATCTGCCATCAACATCGCCTTTGGATATTCTTTTCTTACCGCAGCTAAATAATCATAATCTTTTCCTGGTTTAATTTTCATTTTAATTCGACGATAACCATCTTTGATATAACCTCGGACAACTTCTACCAACTCTTCAGGTGAATTTTGAACACCAATGCTGACACCTGTTTCAATTTTATCCTTGGTTCCACCAAGAGCTTTGGCCAGAGTCAAATTATTTTGTTTAGCATAAATATCCCATAATGCACAATTGATAGCTGATTTTGACATATTATTTTTTCTGAATCCATTTAGATATGGATAAACATCATCTGGGTGATCAAGCTTTTGATTAAAAATCAAGGGTAACATTTGATCAACAATCAAATCCCAACTGCCATCTCGAAATTCTTCATTATAAAATGGTTGAGCAAAGGCTGACCCTTCACTATATCCAATTGTTCCATCTTCATCGACCAATTTTAAAATCAGACATTGTTTAAATTTCATGGTGGTAAAACTAGTTGTAAAAGGTTTCCTTAAAGGAATATCAACTTTTCTAATTTCAGCATTTACTATTTTCATTTTTATCTCCTATTCTGCTTTACTTGCAGCTTGTCTATTTTTAATTAAAGCTTTGTTATTAAACGTTAATGCGGCTACAAATGCGATTCCTGCAGCAAATACTAAGAATAAAAATGCTACAGAATACGAACCGCCAAAAATTTGGACTAAGTAACCTATTAATAAAGGTGCAATAAATCCAGCAAGTTGCCCACCAAAATTTACAATTCCAACGGATGATCCATAAGCTTTTTTAGAAATTAAAATGGCAAAAAAAGCAAAACTACTGCTGAATGCGATTGATTTAAAGAAATAAGTGGCAATTTCAAAAGTAATGATGGCACTTAAACTCTTTGAAGAGTACATTCCATACATAAAAACAGTTGCTAACAAACTAGCCAGAGCAATCAACCATTTTTCTCGATGATTGAATAATTTTGACATGATCCAACCACTGAGAATTGCACCTAGACCTGCAGCTAATGAAGGCAATGGAACTAACCAGGCGATACCAGCAAGATTAATATGGCGTGCTTGTAACAAATATGTAGGCATCCAAGAATCAAGACCTTTAGTTACCATACTTAGTCCAAAGACAACAACGAAAAATTGCCAAATCAAACGGTTTTTTAAGACACTAGACCAATCTATCTTAGTCTTACTTTTGATTGTAGAATCATTTTTATAATGAACATTTCTCAGAATTAAGAAATAAGAAATAACAAAGACAATTCCCAAAATACCCATAACGTGGAAAGTACTTCTCCAACCAAAGTTAGCCATTATTGGAGCAATTAACAATGGTGCAATGGCTGCTCCAATATAATTTGAAGATACAATTCCTGAGGTATAACCTGAACGTTTTTCATAAGAAACTGATTCTGAAATTTGTTTCAAACTTGCAGAAGGAAAGGCTCCTTCACCAATTCCAAACAAAATTCTAATAAACAGCAATGATACTAATGACCAAGCAAATCCAGTAAAGATTGTAAAAACTGACCAAATACTGATGGCAAATAAGATTGTTTTCTTAGTCCCAAATTTATCTGTTAACCAACCTCCTGGGATTTGCATTAATGCATAACTGAAAAAGAAAGCACTTGAAACAACACCTAATGTCGTAGTACTCAAGTTAAAATCTGTTCCAATATACGACAAAGCAATATTGATTGCCGAACGATCGATAAAACAAATAACATAGGCTACACATATAGCAATGCAAAAGTAACCCTTGGTTTTAGATTTGTACGCTGTGCTACTGATTTATTTTCACTTGTATAACTCTCTTCCATAATTAATTTCCTCCAATTAACCTTGGTTTAATAACTCATAACTAATTCTCACTCCATCAAAAAAAGCTTTTTGTGTTAAATTCTCATTTATATCATGATTATGTTGATCATAATTGGCATATGGCACTGTAAATACTGGAACCTTTAAAATATCTTTCCAAACATAATTAGGTACCGTGCCTGGCATAATTGGTTCAATGTGTACTCCCCCAGAACCTTGTTGAATCGCTTTACTTATCCAAGCAATTTGTTTTTTGTCAGCAATCGTATGTTCAGGTGGTATAGCTCCCAAATATTCAAGCTTTAACGATCCATCAGCTAATTCTTTACAATAAACAGTTTCTAAATCATTTTTAATTTCTGAAATAGATTGATTTCCCACCAAACGACAGTCGACTTTAATACTTGCTTGGTGAGGAATAATCGTCTTAATTCCTTTATCCATATATCCAGATTTAACGCTTAAAAAATTAAAAGTTGGCTTAAACATCAAATTTTGATAATATGCTTCCTTATCCAAAGGCAATCGTTTGATACCAGATTGTTTTTGGATTTTTTCTTTGTCATAAGGCAGATCATTTATCCAAGATTGCTCTTGAACGTTGGGCTTTTCCACTCCGTTATAGAAATGTTCCAATTTAACCTTTCCAGTTTTGTAATCATAGATTTTATCCAGATATTTCAAAAGTTGAACAAAGGGATTATCCATGACATTTCCCAAATTTCCAGAATGATTGTCTCGAGAACCTGTCTCACAGATCAACTCGAAAGCAAATAAACCACGATTACCCATTCTCAATACGTGCGTTCCATCAGCGGAAAAGGATCCATCGACAACGACAGCCATATCGATATCACTCAACTCAGTAGAAGCAATGTGTTTTAAAGTTGGTCGCAAATTCTTACTGCCTTGCTCCTCTTCTCCTTCAATTAACAAAGTAATATCAAATGGAAACTCTTTATGAATACAACGGTATGTATATAACCCGAGGATTTGAGCCATCAATTGACCTTTGTTATCTCCTACTCCTCTCGAAAAAAATCTATTTTCGGATTTAGTTAACTTAAACGGATCAGAACTCCATTTAGATAAATCTCCAGGATTCATAACATCATAATGTCCATAAAATAAAACATTTTTTGATTTTTTACCTTTCAGAGAGGCCAAAATAATGGGATTACCCTCAGTCTTAATAATTTCAACTTTTGCCCCAAGCAAGTCCTGCAACAAACTTTGCAAGAACTCCACTGTTTCCTCAATTCCTTCTCCAGTTGCACTGATACTCTTTAGAGAAATAAATTCTTCCAAAAACTTTTCAAAATCAGCCCTGTGGTTTAAAATAAATAAATCTCTATCACTCATTTTGACCCTCCTTTTTAATTTTTTTCTAATCTTTTCGGCTGTTGTTCTAGATACTATTTCATTTATCCATATTTGTGAAATACAAAAAATGATATGGACTATACTAAAAATGTTATGAAAGTTGGTGAATCACTTGAGACTGTTACAATTACGATATTTTTCCATGGTTGCAAAAACCGAAAACGTTTCTAGGTCTGCCCGTATTCTGCATATTTCACAACCTTCATTGAGCCGCGCATTGAATGAGCTGGAAACCGAATTGAATGTTAAATTATTTGTAAGAAATGGTCATTCATTAAAATTAAATGAGAATGGTTTAATTTTCAAAAAATATGTCAATCATGCTTTAAAAATCATTGACGAATCAGTTATTGAATTAAAGAGAAAAAATGACGCGCAAAAAGACAAAGTAACTTTTCGATTCGAAAAATCATCTCCATTGATTCCTAATATCATCCACCAATTAAAACAAGAATTACCTCACATCCAAGTTGACTTAATTCAAAATGGTTTGGAAAATGACAGCTTGGCTCACTATGATTTCGAATTTAGTACTCATAAAATTAATGGCAATGTTAACGAATTACTATTGACTGAAGAAATCATGGTCGGAGTCAATTATCAAAATCCTTTGGCCAACAATAAAGAAATCACTTTAAAAGAAGTCAAAAATAACCCTATAATTTTGACTACGCCTAGTCCCTTAAGAACTAGTATTGAATCCTTCTTTCAATCTCAAGATGTGATTCTAACCCCAGCTTTTGTTACTGGAGACCATTACACTCTAAAGGGCCTTTTAGATGAGAATATTGGTATAAGTTTTATTCCCACCGTTTCTTGGAATAACATTGAAGATCCGAAGATAAAGCTGATTCATCTTTCACCAAAAAAATTACAAAGAGAAATCTATTTGAGCTATCCTATTAGTTCGAGTCAAAATCCTTTTAATAAAAAAGTAATTACATTGATAAAAATGTATTTTGCTCAAATGAAAAAACAAAGTAATCTATAATTTGAGATAAAAAAGAAGGTATTCAAAATATATTATTTTGAATATCTTCTTAAATATTGGAGAGTATATAGCAATGAAAATTTTAGTAACAGGCTTTGATCCTTTTGATACGGACAAAATTAATCCAGCTATCGAGGCTGTTAAGAAATTACCCGATGAGATTTCTGGAGCTGAGATTATCAAATTAGAAATCCCAACAATATTTTATAAATGTGCACAAGTTGTTCATCAAGCAATTCTTGATAATGACCCCGATTATGTCTTAAGCATCGGTCAAGCTGGCGGACGTTATGCTTTAACGCCAGAACGCGTGGCCATCAATTTCGATGATGGTCGTATTGCTGACAACAGTGGCTTCCAACCTTTAGAACAACCGATTCAGTCTGATGGTCAAAATGCTTATTTCACACAATTACCAGTTAAAGCTATGGTTCAATCAATCCAAAAGGCTGGTCTTCCAAGTCACGTTTCAACTACTGCTGGTACTTTTGTCTGCAATCACATCATGTACCAAGTTCAATATATGATTGATCAAGAATTTCACAACCTAAAAGCTGGTTTCATACACATTCCCTTCTTGCCTGAACAAACGATAAACCGTCCAAATACACCTAGTCTCAGTTTAGATGATGACGTCAAAGGCATTACGGCAGCAATAAAAGCAATCGTTGTTCAAGATGGCAAAGGCGATATCAAAGTAACTGGTGGCAATTTAAACTAAATTGTCATTTTTTTATACAGTGTTATAATTTTTAGCGTTATAACGCTTAAGAAATGAGGATTATCAATGTCTGAAACTCAATCGACTGTTTCAAGCCAAGTTACAGAGGCCATGCAGTGGCAAATCAAACATACTAAAAAACAAATTGAATCGCTTAATAAAGCTATCACAAGAATTGGCGACGTCGACCAACTAAAAACTAAAGGTTCGCTATTAAAAGCCTATGCTAAAGAAGTTGACGTTAAAAAGGGTTATGTTGTGCTACCAGATTATCAAAACTCAGATAAAGAAATTACTATCTATCTTGATGTGAAAAAATCTGTCATCGAAAACGCTGAATTATACTTTCATCAATATCATCGCGACGTTCGTGGACTAAAAACCATCCAAAAGAATTTGCAAAAGGCTCAAGATAACCTTCTAAAACAACAAACTCGTCAAAAAAACTTTGATCCAACAGATTTAAAACAAGCTGAAACTATCAAACAACAATTGATTGCTGAAGATGCCTTCAAGACTAAAGTTCTGCATTCTTCTAAAGCACCTGAACCAGCTCATCCTAGACGCTTTTATACGACCGACAATGTCCTAGTTGAAATTGGCAAAAATAGCGACCAAAATGACCATTTAACATTAACGGCTAATAAAGATTATTACTGGATGCATGTCAGTGAATTAGCTGGTTCTCACGTCGTCATTCACAGCACGAATCCAAGTAAACAGACTCTTAAAGAAGCGGCTGTTTTGACAGCGTATTACAGTAAAGGTCGTGGCTTGAAACAAGTTCCTGTCGATGTTTTAAAAGTTAGCCAATTATTTAAACCAAAAAATGCTAAATCGGGTTTAGTTCTCTTCACCGGTAAATCGCAAACTATAACCGTTGATTCTGATGAAAAATTAGTTCAAAAATTATCTGAAAACAACAAAAACGCCACTAATTCAAACTAGAATTAGCAGCGTAAACGCGAAATATAACATAATTTTTTTCCGCTTAAACCAAATAATCCAAGGTAATCAAAATCGATTGCCTTGGATTATTTATTTTAATGCTCGAAAGCTTGCCATGGTATATCTCGCTTTCGTTTTTGTTTATTCATAGTACTTGTTAATGACTCTTTGATGGTAAAGGTCATTTCCCTGTCCCCAAAAAATAAAGCTTAGTGAAACATAAATAATAGCTAAAATAATATTAAATACGGTAAATGCCGTGTGCTTTGTAACCATTAATCCAATTATAAAAAATATTGATAACAATGGTTCAATTATGCCTAACCAAGCATGTGAATTATTGGCTAAGACATACTTTTCAAGGATTAAGGAGGCAATTGACCCTATAACAAAAATAATACCCATAATTACACCCCCATAATTAATCAGCGGTTATTATATTAGCACAAATATTTTTCTGAAATAATCTAAAAAGACTATGAAAACGTATCCAATATTTAATTCAACAAAATTTTGATATTATGTTGGATAATATTACCGAGGAGGACCAAATATTTTGTACAAACAAATCACTATTTATGATTTATTAGATATATTGCATGACAAATTAGGCGAGCAAAATTGGTGGCCCGCAAGAAACGCTGAGGAAATGTTAAGTGGAATGATTCTGATTCAAAACACTAATTCAAAAAGCGTTGCCAAATCATTGGATAATTTGAATCAGGTAACTCAATTCAACGTCGACAAAATGCTACAAATTCCAGAATTAAAATTACAGGAACTGATTCAACCCAGTGGATTTTTCAAAAATAAAGCCATTTATTTACGTTCCTTATTAACCGCCTATCGTGATAAATTTTCTGACTGGGAAAAACTCCCCACAAATTTATTGAGAAAGAACTTACTAGCGTTAAAGGGAGTTGGCAACGAAACTGCTGATGTATTGTTACTATATTATTTCCACCGGCCAACTTTTGTCTCTGACAATTACGCCATGAAACTCTTTACTCAATTGCACAGTTTCACCGACCATCCTAGCTACATGCAACTAAAAAAAGCTGTTCAAAAAGATTTTGATTTCACATCAAAACAAGCTGAAGAATTGCATGCTTTGATCGATGAATTTGGCAAATTGAAAAGCGACTTCTTTAAAGATTATCAATTACTCCTGCCAATATTCTAAAGACTCAGACGTTGCGTAATTGGTGGCGCTGTCATATCATTTATTTGATTAGTTAATTTGTAATTGAAAGGATGATAGTATGTATAAAGCTTCAGATAATCGTTACAAAGAAAATAATGTTCGCCATGCTGGCAAAACTGGTTTGATGTTGCCACCTATTTCATTAGGACTCTGGCATCATTTCAGTAGCAGCGACCCATTAGCTGACAGAAGGAAATTGATTTTGCACGCTTTTGACAAGGGAGTCTTCCACTTTGACAATGCCAATCATTACGGAGACGGCGATGTTGGTAGTTCCGAAGAATTACTTGGTCAAATTCTAAAAACGGATTTAAAACCTTATCGTGATGAATTAGTTATTTCAACTAAAGTTGGCTATGAAATACACGATGGCCCTTACGGAATTGGAACTTCTCGTAAGTCAATCTTGCAAGGTATCGACGATTCATTGACTCGCTTAAATCTTGATTATGTCGACATCTATTACGCTCACCGTTATGACGACGCTACGCCAATTGAAGAAACCGTTCGAGCTCTTGACGATGTAGTCAAATCTGGTAAAGCCTTGTACGTCGGTGTTTCTAATTTTGAAGTTCCACAGATGAAGCAAGCTCTAGAAATGTTCAAAAAACTTGGGACACCATTTGTCTTAGATCAAATGAGTATGAATTTACTCAATGATCACGTTGAAAGCAGTGGTTTAAGAGATTTATTAAAAGACAACGGTGCTGGAGCAATTGCTTATGGTCCTTTATGTGAAGGTTTGTTGTCTGACCGTTATCTCAACGGAATTTCAGATAGTTACAGCATCCACCCTACCAATAAAGATTTATTGAAAGATGGAAAAGATGCACTTGTTAAAAAATTAAATGATTTAAACGAAATTGCTCAAAATCGTTCACAAACACTCAGTCAAATGTCATTAGCATGGTTATTAAGAGACCCCATAGTTGCCAGTGTCATCATTGGTACTACTAATATCGATCACTTAGATGATAATCTTAAAGCCTTAGATAACCTTGAATTCAGTGATGATGAAGTTTCAGCAATTGAAAAAATTATTAAAAAATAAGTTACTAAAATAACGCCAAAATGCCGAAGCATTTTGACGTTATTTTTTTGCATTCTTATTGATAAAAGGTCTCATTAACAGCTTGTGTGATTGCAACCTGAACATGAGCGTAAGATAATCCACCTTGAATGTAAAGTGAATATGGAGGTCTGATTGGACCATCTGATGATAGTTCAATTGTTGAACCTTCGACGAAACTTCCTGAAGCCATGACGACGTCATCTTCATAACCATCTTGATGGCTAGGAATTGGGTCGACGAATGAATTCATTGGTGAAAAGTGTTGAATAGCCGCACAGAATTTTACCATTGGATCAGGATCACCAAAGGAAACGGTTTGAACAATATCGGTTCTTGGTGCATCCCATTTTGGTGAAACATTCATTCCCATTTCTTCACATAAAGCAGCTGTAAAGACCATACCTTTTAGAGCTTCGCCAGTTGTGTGAGCGGCCATGAAAAATCCTTGGTAGAAGTCACGCAAGTAACCCCAAGTAGCGCCCTCGCCTTTACCAGCGCCAGGAACGGTCAGTCTGGAACCTGCACCGTCAACTAAATCTTCACGTCCAACAATGTAAGCACCACTCTTAACTAAGCCAGCTCCGGCATTCTTGTAGAGCGACCCGGCCATAATGTCAGCTCCATAAAAAGTTGGTTCTTCTTTTTCGGAAAATTCACCGTAACAGTTATCAATGAAGACATTGACATCTGGTCGTAATTCTTTAACAAATTTAATCATCTCAGCAATTTTTTCAACCATGAAACTATCGCGAACCGCATAGCCACGTGAACGTTGAATTGCTACGACCTTGATAGAATCGTCGTTCACCAAGGCTTTTTTGGCATTCTCATAATCAACTGAACCATCATCTAATAATTCTGTTGTTTTAAAGTTAATGCCATATTCTTTCATATTGCCACGTTTATTTCCAGCTAGACCAATGACTTCTTGAATCGTGTCATATGGTGTACCTGTTAGATAGTAAAGCGTATTGCCAGGACGCAACATACTAAAAAGTGCTGTCGAGATAGCATGCGTACCTGAAGCAAATTGGGGACGTACCAAAGCATCATCGACCTTGAAATAATCTGCATAGATAGCTTCAATCTTGTCACGGCCAATATCATCGTAACCATAACCAGTTGATGGAACTAAATCTTCTTCCCCCACTCGATGCTTTCTAAAAAGATTCAAAACGCGTTGTTGATTATACAAAACTTGTTGGTCGATTTCTTTTAAACGAGGTTGAATCAATTCCTCAACTTTTGCGACCTTCGTCTTTAAATCTTCTGGTAAATCGTCTGTCCATGATAATGACATAAAAAATTCTCCTCAATTAAGTAATTTTACTTACTATTTATTCTTTAAAACCTCTGCCTGGACGGAAATCGTTCCGTCTTCATTCCTATCCCAATATACACCTTGAATCTCTGGTACAAAACCGGGGAAACGTTCAATCGCACCGACTAAATCTTCAAAATATTTCAAGTCGATTTTTTGCCATTTTTCACCAGGTGCCACAATAAAGACCCCGGGAGGATATGGCAATGCTCCCTCTGCAGCAATTCGACCCTCAATATCTTTTAGATTGACCAATTCACTTTGATTCCGCATAAATAATTGATCAGCTTTTCCCGGCGTCATCGTGTAATTTTGCATATCCTTTTTAGCAAACAGTTCTTTTTGAAGCGTAAACGTCTTATTTTGACGGTAATACTCATGCATCTCTTGGCAAAGCTGCTTCAAAGTATAATTTTGATAACGCTTTGGATAGACTTGAGCAAGTTTTGGCAAGACTTCAGTCAAAGGTGCATCTGCAAAATACAATCGTTCAAATTCCAAGAACGCCTCTAATAAAGTATCAAGTTCAGCTTTGGTATCGCCAGGAGTCAACAAGAACAACAAAGAATTCAAATCATCTTTAGCTCGAATGATTCGCTTCTCCATTAAGAATTCTGCCACTACTGGGCCAGGAATACCACTATCTTGATACTTGGAATTTTTAATATCTATTCCCGGCGTTATAACGGTAATCTTCAAAGGGTCAATCATCGCCTGTCCATCGGCAATTTCTTTGAATCCATGCCAATTATTGCTCTTCTTCAAATTCCAGTATTCACTATGCGTCGCTAAATCATCAGTACTGATTTGGGCAAAATTATCAGGAACTAAGGGGCGAAATAGTTTTGACTCTTTCAATAATTGCTTGCGCCAATTTATTCCCATCTTCAAAGTATCATCCCACCAATTTTTGTTACCTTGGCCAGCGGTTAAATAAGCATTAACTGTTAGGGAAGCGTAAATTGGATATGAATAGCTCGACGTAACGAATTTCAAATAAGCATTATTGAAGTGCTTGTGGTCAACATAGCGAGCTTGGCCTTTCAAATGAGCATCTTTTTTCAAGATTTGTGACGTCTGGGCGAGACCAGCTTGTTGTTTGTGCAATGATTGCGTAACTAGAATCCCTGGATCATCTGCTCCGTATTCCAAAGAAAGTGGCGAGAGGTGCTTCATAATCGGTACGAATTGCTCAAATCCGCCCCAAGCACAGTCAAACAAGATGTAATCGCAGAGTTTACCGATTTTATCAATCATCCACTGGGCATCGTAAAAAACGCCGTCATACGTTTCTAATTGGACGATAGCCAATCTAAACGGACGCTTAGCTTGAGCTTTCTTAGGGTCGACTTTGGCAATTTCTTTTCTCAAATTAGCTTCGTCTAAAGCTTCTGGATTCATCTCGCCAATCAAGCCTAAAGGATTGCGATCAGTTGGTACATAAACCGGCTTGGCACCGCTCATAACTAACGCACTATTATAAAGCGACTTGTGATTGTTTCGATCGAACAAGACTAAATCATCTTCTGACAATAAGGCACTAGCACAAATTGAATTAGCGCTGGTTGTTCCATTGGTACAAAAGTAAACTTTGTCAGCGTTATAAGTTTGAGCAGCTTTTTGTTCAGCCGTTAATGGCGTTCCTTCATGGGTCATCGTATCGCCTAATTCATCGACTGTGTCGCTGGTATCGGCGAACATCAGGTTCTTACCAAAGAAACGATTAAAAACTACTCCAGCAGGATGTTTGTCGTAATATTGACCGTTATGATGGCCTGGGGTCGTAAAACTGATAGGCTTATCTTCAGCAAAATTGATCAAATCTGTTAAAAAACCTGGCACCATTTCTGTCTGATATTCTTTAGCAGCCTTGATTGCTTGGTCTGTCACGTCAGCTGTAGAATTAGCTTGAATAATAGGAATACCGAGGCCTGATGCTTCTTGTAGATTCTTAGCGAACGCAAGATTTTTTTTATCTTGTCCATTCAAAACGATAGCTGCCAATCCTGCTACATTGATCTCTGCAGTAAAAGGAACTAGTTCCCAACTGCTTGAATCGTTCATTACTACATCGTTGCCTACGGCAATTTTCAGAAAATTCATAAATTTCCTCCTATTATTTCAAAAAAGTTTTCAAAAAGGTATTGCAAATGATATATAAATATCTATAATTTTCTGGGTATGTTTTTTTATTTAAGCATTAATTATAAAAATTTATTACGGCATTGATTATATCTACACATTGAGGTTATAAACAAGTGAAAATAAATAGTTCTTTACTTACATTGAAACCTCCCAATTTTAAAAGTCCACACTAAATAGACTTTTAAACAATTCGGGGGAATTAACATTGGAATCATTAGAACCAAATAAAAAGCACTATCTCAGTTGGCCGGTCATCGCCTTGATCGACTTCGTTACCATCATCAGTTTTGAAAATATCTTCTATCCCTTTCAAAACCAAGGACTATCCGTGGTCATCTCATGGATTTTCTTACTCTTCTCTTATGTCATCCCTTATGCACTGATTTCCAGTCAGATGAGTTTGACCTTTGACAATCAAGCCGGAGGATTAGCCTCATGGGTTCGTCACAGTAGTAACGATACTTTAGGATATTGGACATCTTGGATGTATTGGGTTCAAAGCGTTCCCTACATCGTCGACGTTTCCAACTCCGTTATCGTATCCTTTAGTTGGATGTTTCTAGGAAATAACACTCTAGATAAAAAGATGTCGCCATTTTGGTTCGGTATTTTAACCTTTATCATTATCTTACTTTTCATCCTTTTAGAAAATGTTATCAAGAATTCTTTAGAAATACTGTCACTCATCGGTGGTGGCGCAATGTTCATCATGTCATTTTTGTTCGTATTATTGGCAGGTTACGCTGTCTTGCATGGTCACCATATCGCAACTCAACCATTCAACTGGGGGGCTTTCAAACCGTCGTTTAGTCTGAAATACTTCTCGACGACTGGGCTGTTGATTTTCGCCATGTCTGGTGCAGAATTAGCTGCTCCTTATGTCGTTCAAATGCGTGATCCAAAGCATGAATTTCCTAAGGCCATGTGGTTATTGGCTATCATGACCGGTTTCTTAACTATCTTTGGTACCTTAGCCTTAGCAATGTTTTTCAATGCTCACAATATTCCACATGATTTCAAGATGAACGGTCCTTACTATGCTTTCCAATTATTAGGTAATAGTTTAGGTGTCGGTAAACTTCTGATGTATATCTTTGCCGTCGTTCAAGCAATCTTCATGATGGCTCAATTAGCCGTATTACTAGATGCTTCCAGTCGTGTCTTTGCCGGTGATGTAGCTGACAAGTTCATGCCTAAGTGGCTAACTAAGAAAAACAAGCACGGTCGTCCGATCCACAGTTACACTATGACAACCGGTTTAAGCTTGTTCTTATTATTGCTAACTGGTACTTTGCCAAATATCAATACCATTTATAATTGGCTATTAAATATCAACGGAATTATTTCACCATATAAGACTTGTTGGGTCTTCTTCGCCTTTATTGCGATGAGAATGCATCAAGATAAATTCCATTCCGATTATACTTTCATCAAAAATAAAACTGGCGCACTACTTGTCGGTGGCTGGTGTCTAGCCTTTACCTTTATCTGTGCTACTTTAGGATTCATCCCTCAAGAAGCAGACTTTGGTACTGGTGCTTTCAATCACCAATTGTTACTAAACTTCATCACAGTTATCGTTTTATTCGGACTAGGCTTTGTTATGCCATGGTTACGTAAGCGAGAAGCAAGACGTGAATTAATTTAAAAAATAAAGCTCTCTAATTAGGTAAATTCCTAACTAGAGAGCTTTTTTGGCTGTACGATAAATAAAGTTGATAGGTATTTTGCCATCAACTTTATTTTTGTATACCATTTATTAGTAATAACCATTTAAGAACACCAAAAAAGGACACCATTCATGCCCTTTAGATGTTCGAC